>JAFAWJ010000608.1 GCA_019242065.1 Chloroflexota bacterium | reverse complement strand
TGACCGAGACCTGCGGTAATCCCATCCTGAAGGCGGCAATGAGCCCCATCCTTGATCTGGTGGAGCCCGTGGCCGACCTTGTCCGACTCAATGCTCGAGAAAAACGCTCGCCGAGTGAACAATCGGAGATCCTGGCCGTCATGCAGGCGGTGAAGGCGCGCGACCCGATTCGCGCGCGCGCCTCGATGGTGAACTACATGGAGCGCTTCGGCCGCGCCCTCGAAGCCCTGGACGTAGAGCCGCCCTGGCTGACTAACGACGCTGGTCCTTCAGGCCGCGGTAGACCTTCACCGCGGTAATCGGCAGATCACGCACGCGCACGCCAACGGCGTCCGCGACGGCGTTCGCAATCGCGGGTGCCACGGGAATGCATGGCGCTTCGCCAATGCCGCGAATGTTGTAGGGTCCCTCACCCGTTTCGGACTCCAAAACAACGGTTTCCAGGGGTGGCATGTCTACCACCGTCGGCATCTTATAGTCGCCGAATGACAGCGTGGTTACACGGCCATCTTCAACAACAAGCTCTTCCATCAGCGCATAGCCGAGCCCGTGCTGCAAGCCGCCGTTCACCTGGCCCTGGTAGCCGATCGGATTCACCACAACGCCCGAGTCGTGCGCCGTCGTAAAGCGCAGCACGTCAACTTCGCCCGTCTCAGGGTCCACGCGAACCTCGGCAACTTGCGCGACGAACGACGTCAGGTGCGAGCGCGGCGCCTTCGTGTATGCGCGGGCCTTGACCGGCTGCCCGGCGCGAGCCAACAATTCTTCCCAACCGAGCGCCTCACCCGCATCTTCTCGGCGCGCCTGGCCTCCAGAGAAGGAGACCTGGTCCTCGGGCCAGCCAAGGTATTCGGCGGCCATCTGCACAAGGTCGTGCTTGGCCTGTTGGGCCGCTTGGTAGGCTGCCACCGTGTTCACGTGCGTGCCGCGACTGCCCGCCAGTCCAGAATCTGACTCCAATTCGTCGGTGTCCCAGACCTGTAGCTCAAAGCGTTCCGGCGGGATACCCAGCTCTTCGCCCGCCACCTGGGCAATCGTGGTATAGGTGCCGGTGCCCTGGTCGAACATGGGCGTACCGATGATGGCGCGGCCATCCGGCTGCAGCAGGATCTCGACAGTTCCCTCGCCGGCACCGGTTCCACGTTCGCCGACCGCCACGCCCCGCCCGACGTTCGGCGGTCTCTCAGAGCCGTAATCAGAGGCATCCACCGCGGCTTGCAGTGTTTCAAGCGCGCGAACGTCGTGTAGCAGATGGCCGAAGGCGGTCTCGTCGCCTTCGACGATCAGGTTCTTGCGCCGGAATTCGACGGGGTCCATGCCGATCTGGCGCGCGACCTCGTCCATCTGAGACTCGACAGCGAAAACGCCCTCCGGCTCGCCGGGCGCGCGCATGAAGCCGCCCGGAATCAGGTTGGTGTAGACGAAGACGGAGTCGATCCGCGAGTTGGGGATGCGATAAGGTCCGGCGGCTTCGTTGGCTCCGGCGATCGTGCCGTACGACTTGAAGGCAGCATACGCGCCAGAGTTGACCACATAATTGACCGTATGCGCGGTGAGTGTCCCATCACGCTTGACACCGGTCTTGAGCTGGATGATCACGTGGTGGCGCGGATTGCCAGCCAGGAATTCCTCAGTGTAATCGGAGATCATCCGCACCGGTCGGCGGCTGGCTTTCGCCAGGTAATAGCAGATCGGCGTGAGGCGCGAGTTGCCTTTGTTGCCGAAGTCCCCGCCGATATACGTCGGGTGGACGACGATCCGTTCCTCCGGAATCCCGGCGACCACGGCGAGGGCCCCGCGCACGAAGTACGGCACCTTGTTGCAGTGCCACAGATGCACGCGGTCATCCGCCGGATCGATCCATACGAGAAGGGACTGCGGCTCCAGCATGGCTTGCGACTGCCGCTGCGTGACGTATGTATTTTCAACGATAACCTCGGCCTGGATAAAGCCCTGCTCGACGTCGCCGCGCTCCAGATGTGTTTCGTGGTGGATATTTGACGGCCGTTCATGCTTGATCTTGAAGCCGAAATAGCTATTGAAGTCCGGGTGGAGAATCGGTGCATCCTCGCGCAACGCGTCGAATGGGTCCAGGAGAGCCGGTAATTCCTCGTATTCGACCTCGATCAATTCTACGGCGGCTTGCGCAATGTCCTCGTCGTCGGCAGCGACGGCAGCCACTCGCTCGCCGTAATACCGCACACGCTCGTACGCCAGCGCCGGCGCATCCTTCACACCGCGCCCCCACAGGCCTCCGTCACGTGTATCAGCACCGGTGATCACTGCGTGCACACCGGGCAGAGCTGTCGCCTTGC
>JAFAWJ010000531.1 GCA_019242065.1 Chloroflexota bacterium | reverse complement strand
CTTCTTCCTCAGGTGCGGCTTCGCGCTGAAGTGAGAGGTCGTGCTGGGCTTGGACTTCTTCTTCCTCAGGTGCGGCTTCGCGCTGGGCGGCCGCGGGGGCGGCGGCTGGGGAGCCGGCGGCGCCGCTGAGGACGGCGCTCGCGGTGGCGTCGGCTTCGTGCTCGTGCGTGTCGCCCGCGGCGCCGACGGTCATCCCTCCGCCGCCATCCATCGAGCGCTGCTGCACGACGTGCGTCAGCTCGTGGGCGATCAGGTGGCCATCCGAGGCGCTGGCGTCGCCGCGCAGAAAGATGTCGTTGCCGGTGGTGAACGCGTGCGAGGTCAGCCGCTGGTTGAGCATGTCCGACTGCGAGTCCTGGTGAACCCGGACGTCGGCGAAGCTAGTGCCGAAGCCTGACTCCATGGTCGCGCGCGTGCCGGAGTCGAGGGCCGAGCCGCCGCCGCGTGCTGAGGAGATGCGCTGCGCGGTGTCGGGGCCGACCGCGCCACCTTCGATGCCGACCTGCTCGGCGTCTTCCTCGCGCTGGACGGACAGATCGTGCTGCGCCTGGAGTTCCTCTTCCTCCGGCGCCGCTTCACGGTGCAACGACAGGTCGTGTTGCGCCTGGAGCTCGTCTTCCTCCGGCGCCGCTTCACGTTGCAACGACAGGTCGTGTAGCGCCTGGACTTCCTCCTCCTCCTCTGACGCCGCCTCGCGCTGCGCCAGCAGCCGCGCCACCTGCGCATTGCCTATCTGACTTTGCAGCGTCAGCAACGGATGCTCGGGCGTCGCCTCGGGGCCACCCCCGCCGTCGGCTTTGCGGCGCAGCGCGGCCTGGCGCTCCGCCGATTCGTAGTTGTGTCCGGTCATCTCCTCACCCCTCGTCCTTCAGCAGACTGTAGTGCTGTTCGAAATCCGATTCGGCAATCAATTTGCCCAGCTTCTGATACTCGCGGCGGGTCGCACGCGCGAAGTGCTTCATCCCGATCCGCGAGCGATCTTCGGCTGCCAGAAACGCGGCGGTCAGGGCGATATTGCGGATATGGCCACCGGCCAGTTTGAATTTGCGGGCCAGAAACGCCAGGTCGACGTCGTCGCCCATCGGCGCCTCGCGCGGCACCGCGCGCTCCCAGATTTGCAGACGTTCGGCTTCCTCCGGCAGCGGGAACTCCAGAACACAGTCCAGGCGGCGGACAAACGCTTCGTCGATATTGCCGCGCAGGTTGGTCGTCAGCACCGCCAGACCCTCGTACACCTCCAGCCGCTGCAACAGGTAGGCGACCTCGACGTTGGCGTAGCGATCGCGCGCATCGCGCACCTCGGAGCGCTTGCCGAAGATGGCGTCGGCCTCGTCGAACAGCAGGACCGCGTCGCCCTGGTCGGCGGCGCGGAAGATGCGCTCCAGGTTCTTTTCGGTCTCGCCGATGTATTTGCTGACGACTGCCGAGAGGTCGATGCGATACAGGTCGAGGCCCAGGCTGCCGGAGACGATTTCGGCCGCCATCGTCTTGCCCGTGCCAGGCGGTCCGGCAAACAGCGCGGTCGTACCGCGCCGCCGGGCGTGCTTGCGGCCGTAGCCCCACTGCTCCAGGACGGTCATCTGGTGGCGCGCGCGGGCGCACATCTCACGCAGCTGGGCCAAGCCGTCGGCAGGCAGCACGATGTCGTCCCAGCCGTAGCGTGGCTCGATGTGGTGGGCGAGGCCCTCGAGGGGCGGGGTGGCAATGGTGCGCGCGGCGACCTGGACGTCGACCAGCTCGATCTCGCTCGCGCCGCGCAGCTCGGCGCGGCTGCGCGCCTCGGCGGTCACGGCGTGGATGGCCTCGTCCTCGACCAGGCGATAGCGGGAGGCGAGCTCGGTGACCGCGTCAGCCGGCAGCTGGCCGTCGACCTGGCTGCGCCACAGACGGACGCGGTCGCCGGCGGCCAGGGGCGACAGGTCCAGGCGCAGGCCGGCGCGCACGGGGAGCCAGGCGGAGGGTTCCCAGCGCAGGTCGCCGAGCAGCAGGACCGTGCCGCGCGAGTCGGCGAGCGCGCGGCGCAGGATGCCGAGGGCGAGGTTCGCTAGCGGCTCTTCGGCTAAGAGGGCATCGAAGCCGTCGAGGGTCAGGACCGCGCGCTGGAGAAGGGCTTCGCGGACGGC
Organism: Chloroflexota bacterium; assembly: GCA_019242065.1. The sequence continues at coordinate 1,219 of JAFAWJ010000531.1, read as the reverse complement.
GGCGGCCAGCAGGGCGCCGGCGCGCTCGGCGTGAGAGACGAGGATGGCCTGGGCGTCGACGAGGAGCAGCGGCTGGCCCGCCTGAGCGGCCGCCGCGCGGGCGGTGCCGCGTTTGGCGGCGGAGGCGGGGCCACAGAGGTAGAGAAGCCGGCCAGCGTGGGTAGATGAGATTGGCCTTTCCGACGGTTGGGGGAGACCCCCAAACCTCCCAGGGCGGAGACTGTCAGGCTCGCCAGGTTGGAGGTCGCGGCCGTTGTGGGACTGGTGGGACGCCGCGGGATTCTGTGTGATTGGCGAGAGGTCACCGCCAGACGGTTGGGGGAGACCCCCAAACCTCCCAGGGCGGAGACTGTCAGGGTCGCCAGGTTGGAGATCGCGGCCGTTGGCGGACTGGTGCGAAACCGACGACGGATCATCGTGAATGGGCGAGAGATCGTCTGGCGAAGATCGCGAAAGGCTCCCAACCCCTGGCGAGCGGATGTCGTCGTTCGAGAGCAGGCGCACCAGGCCGGTGCGCAGGTCGTCGGGCAGCGACCAGTGGCTGGCTTCGTCGTCGGCGGGGTGCAGCTGGGCGAAGGGCTCCAGGCGCACGTCGATCCGATCCGAACCCACCAGGTAGTCGACGATCCGCTCCTCGATGCGCAGCGGGCGCGCCAGCAGCGACGCCTGCACGGGTTCGTCCGACGGCCGGATCAGCAGACCACGGCGCATGAGACGGCCGGCCGGGCCGAGCGCGTTGCGCTGCTCGGCGCTGCTTTCGCGACCCGGCGTGCCGAGCAGCCGCAGCACCAGGTCGACGGTCGGGCGGCGACGTGAGACGTCGTCCTGCAGGTAGGCGTACAGGCGCTCGTAGCGGAGGTCCACGTCGGGCGCCAGGCACACCAGCAGGACTTCGCGCTCGAAGTTGTCCAGGTCGAACAGCTCGCTCAGGCGACGCAGCCGCGCGGGGACGGGGCCGATGTCTTCGTCGAGCAGGCGCTGGGCGAGCTCGGCGGCCGGCGTCGAGGCCAGGAGCTCGTCGATGTCGGCATCCGAGATGTACAGGCCACGGAACGGGTCCTTGGCACGTTCGGCGAGGTCGACGCGGAAGGTTTCCACCGCCATGCGCAGGCGGAGGTCGAGGCGGAAGAGGGCGGCCTGGAGCTCGGCCGATGACGGGCCCGGCGGCGCGGCGACGGTCGTGGTCATTGGCCACTCCCGCGAGTAACCGACACACGGA
>JAFAWJ010000046.1 GCA_019242065.1 Chloroflexota bacterium | reverse complement strand
GTTGCGGGCGGATCACGCTTCGGGCGCGGCCACCCAGTCGCGCAGCTCGTACGGCGCCGGATCCGAGTCTCGCGATCCCGAACGGCGCAGCACGCGCTGCGCGGCCGCGTAGCGCATGCTCGGGTCACCCACCAGGTAGCGCAGCGTGCGCCAGGGCCGCTCGCGCAGGTGCTGGCGCCAGCGCGGCTGGCTCGGAGCCAGGAGCTGCAGGATGCGGTCGTGCGGCGCGCTGTCCAGGTCGGCCATCGACCGCACGTAGAACTGGGCGGCGTAGCCGATGCTGATCAGGTCCTTACCAAACGGCGATCGCAGCGTACTGCGCACCAGGTCAGAACGGGTTTCCATGACTACCAGCGGATCCAGCTCACCAGCCGCCCGAGTGTCGACACTTTCGACCTTCGTCCCAGTGTTCGTCCCAGTCGCCGAACCGAAGATGCGAATCGCCCGGTCCGCGAAGTCCGTCAGCTTGACCAGGGCGTCGAACTTGGCGGGCACCTGCCGCGGCCCGACGCGATCGCGGATGTCGCGAACCAGCTCGTCGAACGCGGCCGCGTCCAGCCCTGGGCGCGCGGGCGCCGAGCCGTACTGGGCCAGCACCTCGGCGCGGACTGCCTCCGGCTCGATCGTCGGCCGCGGCGAGGCACACACGACCCCGTCCTCGACAAAATCGCCCGGCTGCAAGTCATAAAAGGCCTCGTCGGGCGCCAGCGAGCGTAACGTGTTCGACGGCGCGTCCATCTGCAGCCGCGTCTCACTGATCCACCAATTACGCTCATCGGGAAGCACAAAATGCGCGGCAAACGGAAAGGCCAATCGCGGCCGCACGTGCTGAGTAATCAGTCCAAAATTCTGCAGGAACCATCGTTCCCGCGCACGCGCAATTGCCACGTCATCCTTCCCGCGCACATGCACGCAGTTCGGAAAATAACTCGCGCCCCCAAAGCCGCAAAATTGATAGTCAACGCGCGGAAAACGACCACGTAGGATGCGGCAAAACTCGACGATCATCTCGCGCCGCGACGAGTGCAACGCATCGTTCAAATTGAGCAGCACTTCACCACCGGCTTCGACCGCGACAAGGCTGTCGTCGACGTGCGTCAGCACGGTCAAGCGCATCGTCGTTTTACCCTTGCGCAGCACATACGGCGTCCCGCTGGCCACTTCGCGAATGCGCCGAAAGCCGATGCGGCGCAGGTAGTCGGCCATTTGCGCGTCAGGACGCAACGGGATGATCGCCTCGGCTTGAGGCGCGACCTCGAGAAGCGCGCGCAGCGTCGGCGCGTGGAGGTGGTCCTCGTGGCTATGCGAGATGTACACCGCGTCGATTCGTCCGAGGTCGTACCGCTCGGGCACCGGGATGGGGTACGGGTACCACTGGTCGCGGTACGCCGGTCCGCTCCACCACGGATCGCTGAGCAGCCTCAGGTCGCCGTGGCGAATCAGGAGTGTGGCGTGACCGACGAAATCGATTCGCATGCCGCGCCACTTGTCGTCGTCATCTCGACACTCTCGCCCCGCTCACGCTGCCACAACTCGAGCATGAGCAGGGCCCAGATGTGGGAGGTGCGGTCGGCACGGCGACTGAGGTGCTCGTCCACCAGGGTCCGCACTGCCTCCCGACGAAAGTACCCGCGCTGCAGGGCTTTCGCCGAGAACAGCGTGTCCTCGAGCAGCGGCCGCAGGTCGCCGCGCAGCCACTCGCCGACCGGTACGCCGAAGCCCATCTTCGGCCGCGTGAGAATGTCGGGCGGCAGTCGATCATGCATCAGCGAACGCAGCAGCCACTTCGAGGTGCGACCCCGCAGCTTCAGACTCGAGGGCAGGCTCGCGCAGAACTCGACCAGGCGGTGATCCAGGAACGGCGAGCGGGCCTCGAGCGAGTTGGCCATACTGGCGATGTCGACTTTGGCCAGCAGGTCCTCGGGCAGATACAGCAAGGTGTCGGCGCGCAGCACGGCGTCGACGGGGTCGAGCCGCGGCTCCGGCAGCAGCGCCTCGCGCAGCCACCGTCCGGAGTCGTTGCCGTCGAGATCGTCCACGAACTCGGGGGTGTACAGCGCCATCTTCTGGGCTGGCGTGAACGCGCCCACCCAGTGCAGGTAGCGATCGAACACGGGCAGGTGCGCGGCGGCCATGAAGCGCTTCGCGCGCCGCAGAAACGCGCGGCGGCGACGCGGCTCGGGCAGCAAAGGGATCAACGGTCGAATCAGCCCGTGGCGGACGAAACTCGGCACCGTGTCGTACCGCGCGGCGATGCGTGCCGCCCAGTGGCGCTCGTAGCCCGCCAGCAGCTCGTCGCCGCCGTCGCCGTTGAGCGCGACCGTCACATGCTCGCGGGTC
>JAFAWJ010000203.1 GCA_019242065.1 Chloroflexota bacterium | reverse complement strand
CAGAGCCGCGACACAACTATCGGCAACGGCCGCCGCCGCGTACCCGTCCCAGCTGCTGGGACCGGTCGCCCCGGCGTCGGCGAGACCGTCGACCCAGGCGCGTAGCTCACCTTCGTAGGCCGCGCCGAAGCGCTCGAGAAAATCCGTGGTCATGTGGTCGGAGCGCATCTCGTCCTTACGAAGTGTGAGGCGTGTCTGGGCACCGAGCGCCGCCGTGCCAAGCTCGCACACGACCTCACAACGAATCTCGTAGGCGAACGGCAGCGTGACGAAGACTTCCACGTCGACGAGGGCGCCACTGGACATCTCCAGCAGCACGAGCAGAGGATCCTGCAGGTTGGCCGTTGCGCGCAACGATTTTCGTGGCCGCAGCACGCGCGTGGCGACGATCTCGTCGTCGAGGAGCCAGCGGGCACTATCGATTTCGTGGATGGCCGTATCGGTAATGGACATATCGCCGCCGTAATGAGGTGGCACGCCCTGATTGCGGTGCGCGCAGTGCACCAGGAGCGGCGCGCCCAGCCTTCCGTCGCCGAGTGCGGCTTTGAGTTCGCGATACGCGGGGTCAAACCGACGCATGAAGCCAACGGTGACCAGCCGCTGGCGTGTAGCGACTTCTGCCTGCATGATCCGCTGACAGCCCGCGGCCGTTGGTGTCAGCGGCTTCTCGCAGAACACGGGCTTGCGGGCCTCGATGGCCGCGAGCACGAATTCCTCATGCGTGTGCCCCCACGAGGCAACCAGCACGGCGTCGACCTCGGGCGCCTGGACCAGCTCGCGTCCAGATGCGAATACGCGGACGTCCGCCAGTTCGCGCGCGGCGGCCTCGGCTCGGCCGGGGTCGGCGTCGCACACACCTACGACGCGGGCGCCGGGCACGGCACGCGACAACGTCCGGATATGCTGCTGGCCGATGCTGCCCGCGCCGATCACCCCCACGCGTACGGTCGTCGTCGCGTTCACCAGGGGATGAGCATAACGGCTGACACCCCGATAGAGTAGAAGGGCTCATGCCTGCCAGCGCCGCCGGCGCGAAGCGTTTGCTCACCGTGAACGTCGGCTCGTCGAGTCTCAAGGCCGTCCTCTTCCGGGTTGAGGGGCAATTGACGGTCGAATACCGCGCCACCGCGGAGCGGATCGGTATTTCCAACCCTTCGCTCCAGATCAGCGACCCTCACGGTGCGCGCATGTTCGCGAGTGCCGATGGTCTGGCCGACCACGCCTCCGCGCTGAGCGTGCTGTTCGACTGGCTGCGCTCGCAGCATCTCGACAGCGGACTGGTCGCCATCGGCCAGCGGCTGGTACACGGTGGCCGTCAGTACTCCGCGCCGACGGTCATTTCCGAGGCGGTGCTCCAGGACTTGCGGGCGCTGGTACCTCTCGACACCGAGCATCTGCCGCAGGCGCTGAGCGTCATCGACAGCGTGCGCCAGCTGTTTCCGGACCTGCCACAGGTGGCGTGCTTCGACACCGCGTTTCATCGGCACATGCCGCGGGTCGCCCAGATGTATCCGCTACCGCGGGAGCTGTGGGACGCCGGTGTGGTGCGCTACGGATTTCACGGTCTGTCGTATACGTACATTCTCCAGGAGCTGCGCGCGCTCGACGGCGCCGCGGCCGACGGCAAGCTGGTCATTGCTCACCTCGGCAACGGGGCGAGTATGGCGGCCGTGCAGCACGGCGTCGGCGTCGACACGACCATGGGGCTGACGCCGACCGGTGGCCTGGCGATGAGCACGCGCACGGGCGATCTCGACCCGGGCGTACTGCTCTACTTGCTCGAGTCGCGCGGGATCGACGTGGCGGACCTCAGTCGCCTGGTCAGCAAGCAGGCGGGGCTGCTGGGTGTCTCGGGCACCAGTGCGGACATGCGCGACCTGCTCGCACGCGAAGCGGAGGATCCGCGCGCGGCGGAGGCGGTGGCGCTGTTCTGTTATCAGGCGCGCAAGTTTCTTGGCGGCCTGGTGGCGGTGCTGGGTGGACTGGACACGCTGGTGTTTACCGCGGGCATTGGCGAGCACGCTGCGGCGGTGCGGGCGCGCATCTGCGAAAATCTGGGGTACCTGGGGCTCGAGGTTGACGCCAGGCTCAACGCCGAGCATGCGGCGATCATTTCGACGGATGCCAGTCAGGTGGTGGTAAGGGTGATCGCCACCAACGAGGATCTGGTTATCGCCCAAGAGACCCA
>JAFAWJ010001058.1 GCA_019242065.1 Chloroflexota bacterium | reverse complement strand
CTGGGAGCAAGCTGGCCTGACCCTCCGAGTCTTACGCACGCGGATTTTGGCGGCTCGAACATCCTGGTTCGTGTTGACGAGTACGGTACGCGTGTCTCCGCCGTGATCGACTGGGAGTTTGCTTTCAGCGGATCGCCCATGATTGACCTTGGCAACTTGCTGCGTCCACCGCTCGGGGAACTACCGGGCTTCGAACACTCAGTAGCCGATGGCTACCGCGCTGCAGGTGCCGCGTTGCCTGACGACTGGCGCCGACTGACCCTTTACAACGGCCTCGCCGACTGGGCGTCATTTTTGGGACGGTCCCGGATCAACGACGCGCTGATCGCCGACGCGCGGAAGATGATTGCTCGCACGCTTGAAAGCTGGTAGCTGTCATGGAGCCCGCGCCGTGGATGGGGCGGACCCCACCGGCGCGTCACCAAAAAGTCGGAAGAGTCCGTATCGCGGCATCGAAATCACTCCGGCGCGCCGGCCCCGCCTACGGATCCTTTGACCGCCACCCGATCCTTGGGTGGCCCGAGCCCGCGCCAATCCGAGGTCGGGTATTCAGCGCCTGGTCTCGTACCTGGTCAGGAGGACGCCGTCGGGAAACGTCCGGGTCTCCACCAGGTTCAGGTTCACCCAGTTCGCCAACGCCGTGAAGAACGGCGTGCCGCCGCCGAGCAAGACGGGCGCGGTGGCCAGCACGTATTCGTCGATCAGCCCGGCCTGTATGGCCGCTGCGGCGAGTGTGGCGCCACCGATGTCCATGGGATCGCCGTCTTCGGCCTTGAGCCGCATGATCTCGGTGACCGCGTCGCCGGTGACCAGGCGGGTATTCCAGTCCACTCTCCTGACCGTCGACGAGAACACCACTTTCGGCATGTTCCGCCAGCGGCGGGCGAACTCGATCTCCGCCGGCGTGACGCCAGGCTGCTGGTCGGCGGTCGGCCAGTAGGAGCTCATCGTCTCCCACAGCTTGCGCCCGTACAGCGCTAGGCCCGTCGCCCCCACCCGGTCAGACCACCACTGGAACAACTCGTCGCTCGGCACGCTCCACCCAAGATCGTCGCCGGGCGCGGCGATGTAGCCGTCCAGGCTCACATTCATGCCAAAGGTCAGTTTCCGCATGCGGTCAGGCTCCTGTCACTCGATGTTGCGCGGCAGCATCAAAACGCTAGGTCCCGCGCAGTGTCAATTTCAGGTCGGGGGCCTTCGTCCCTGCGTTGCTGGGTACCGCGTTCCTACCTCGGGCGCGGGCTGTTTACACCACCACCCTGACCGACGGCGCGCCGCAAGCGCGGCAAGGCTCAAGCCTGGCTCGCGCGTCAAGACGTACTTGGCCTTGCCGCGGTACCTTCGGCCGTGCCTGGCGATGTCTCCAAGTCTCGGCGCCGCACGGCCTCGCCCGGCTCAAGGCCGCCGGTCATCCGTCGCCCCAGGTTCACCGCGACTCCAGGCTGAGGCGCTCTCACACTGGGCGCGCGTCGGCCACGATTGGCAGGAGGCTGCTGGAGGTCAGGTCGGCGGTCACCGCCAGGCGCCGGTTGAATGTCCGCGTGCTTTGATCGAAGTCGCCACCACACGTGATCAGAGTGAGTCGGGCGTCCGACGTGGGATCCATGACCTCGACATCCGACGGTGGCACGAGTTTGAGGTCCTGGACGACGTAGGTGAAAGTCGCGGTGTCCGTGTCAACCGTGATGCTATCGCCGTAATCGACACGATACAGGTCTCGGAAAACGTTGCCCTCGTGCAGGGTGACGACGTGCCCGGCGATGACTGCGTTACCGAGTCCACCCACCGGCGCCGTGTCCACGTAGTGCACTGCCAGAAACGGGACGGTTGGCCATTCCGGGTCGCCGCGCTCATCCGTGACGATGCTCGCCTGGACCACGTCCGTCTCAAGCCCGATCGACGGGATGCTGAGGTGCGTCGCCCAGCCGGCCGCGGGCTGAGCGGGCGTCGTCGAGGATGAGCCGGGCGCGGCGGTCGCGGACGATTGCGGCTGTTCGACCGGCGTCGGGCGTGGGCGGTCGAGCGCCGGCGGACGAGGAATGCTGGTCTCGGCGTCGGGCCCGACCTCGGCCGGCGCCCGGCTCTGGGCCACGCCGTAGAGTACGAAGACCAGGCCCACTACGGCCATCACCGAGCCCACCGCTGCGACCGAGACGCCGAGCGCGCGCCGTCGCCCGCCTGGTCGATCGGTTGACAGATTATTCATCGCACACCTCACCTGTGAGCCGGTACATCAGTTCAATTGCCTGATCCAGTGCGCCGATTGTCAGCGTGTAGCACTCGGCCTGCCCCAGGACTCTCACGAGAGCGCGCATGCCGTCGGCTCCGTGCTCGCGCAGTGAGAAGGACTGTTCCATCAAGCGCGCCAGGGCCGTGGAGCGCGACACCGGATCGAGCCGCGTCAGGGCGTCTGCGCGGTAATGCGGGAAAACCACGTAGCGGACCGGTACGCGCGAGCGGCCAGCGGTCCGATCGGGTGGTCGCAGATGCCACACGTGCCGACCCCCGAAACGGCGCCCGCTGAGCGTGTCGTCCAGCCACGGATACATCGGCGACAACACGGCGCGGCTGCCGTCCTTAACGCTCAGGCTCTTGGCGAATGGCAGAAGCATCTGCGTCGATGGATCGACTACCCCGACCTCGTCGCTGAAGTAGTCGAACGCGCCGCCGGAAATCAATCCAGCGACCAGGGTTGTCTTCCCGCTGCCCGCGATCGCGGGCAACAGGATTCCACTGCCGTTGCGCGCAACCGCACCCGCATGAAACAGCAGGTAGCGGTTGCCAAGTTGCTTGACCACGGCATTGTTGACGGCCCATTCGAGCGACGCCAGCACGTCGTGCGGGTCGTTTGTGCGCCACATTGGCACCCCGTCTTGCTCGATCTGGTACCAGCCCGAACCCGGCGTTTCGCTTCGCAGCGTCAGAGTGGTGACAGGAGGTCGATGCGACCACCCGCCTCCAGCCGTGCCGTCGGTTGCGGCCAATCTGAACAGACTCTGGAGCTCGTTGAGCAAGGTCCGTGTGCCGCTGACGCGCACGCAGGCGCCGAGCAACCGAATCTCGCACGTGTCCGCGACCGGTGTGGTCTCAACGCGGGGTGGGGTATCAATCAAGGCCGGTCGAGGAGGTCGGCACGCTGGAGCGCATCGACAAGGTCTTCGACGTCGGAAGCAGCGTGCCGCGGGCTGAGGCCATAGTCATCCGCGAGCACGCTGCAGAGCGACGCGAGGGGTCGCGTCCCGTCGCATAGGCTCCAGATGCGAGCGCCCGTCGGATTGAGGACGTACGTGTGGCCCGAGCGGCCGTCGTACAGCACCAACTCGTCGTGCAGTGGCACGCCGAGGACCTCTTCGCGCGCACGTAAGCATTGATTCGACGCGCCGACACTCGGCACCGGGCTCAGAGTGCTGGATTCGAAGACGCGCTGCATGCGGACGTTGCTCCAGGTGGCTCAGGTGTCGATGAAGAAGCCGTCACCGAGGGCGATGCGAGAGGCGCACCGGCGCGTAGCAGGCGGGGACGTGCGCCGAGCCGCATCAGCAGGCCACCGGCCAGGAGGCCCAGCCCAAGGAGGGTCGGTGTCGCCGATCCGGCGGCGGACCCGGTCGTCGCTTGTGTTCCGGTATTGGGGAGTTGCGCCGGCCTTTGCTGACTGCCGGCCTTGACGACCGTCCCGGAAGTGACGGGCTGTGGGCTGGTCGAAGGCGCTGAGGTGGGCAATTCGGATGCCGGAGCGGGCGTGGAACGGATGTCGGCCGGCAGGTCGGTCACGTCGCGCACTTGTGGGCTGTGGGCCGAAGCCGCGCCGTTCGCGGGTGAAGTCGCGGTGGCGCCGACGGGGATGCCGGAGGTTCCACTAGCACCGGACGGTCCGGGTTGAGTCGGCTGCCCGGGTGCGGCACTCTGGCCGTTCGCGCCGGCCGCGCCAGATTGTCCATTCGAACCGGTGGTGCCAGGTTGTCCATTCGCACCGCTGGTCCCAGGCTGACCGTTCGGCCCAGGGGTAGGCGATTGATCCGGCGCGTCGGCCAGACCGGGCTGCTGCGGCACGTCGGGCCCGGAGGGCACCGGCCACGTCAAGGGTATGCCCCCGCCGGTGTCCGGCACGCCTGACACCGACGCCAGCGCCGCCGGAACCCCGAGCGACCGCAGGTTGGGCTTGACGTAGCCCGCGGCCACCGCGCCAGTCGCGCCTGCCGCTGCCACCCGTACGAACTGACGTCGTGTCGTCGTGACCGCGCGTTGCCCAAGGCGCTCTCCGGACGAAATGTGGCTCAACTTGTGCCCTCCACACCGGCGTGGCGACTCGTCTCGCCACAGCCTCACCAGGTAGTGGAGGACAATGTGCGGTGTCAGGGTGTGAGCCCCTGGCAAGCAACGGTATAGTTCCGGTTGAGCCAGGTGCCGTCTACCAAAGGGGCTTCTGCTGCACGCGGTCTGTCGCGGCTTCGCCGCGGCCGTCTGGTTGCGGCCACGTTGGCCGGCGCCTGGCGCTCAGCCCCGCCCCGCTGCCCGCTCACGCCAGATGAACTGGACGCCGTGCTGCCCATGCTCCTGGCTTCTGGCGCGAGCGCTCTGGTCTGGTGGCGACTGTGCGTCGCTCAGGGCGCCGACCCGCCTGTCGAAGCGTCCGCCGCGCTCGGCGACGCATACCGTTTTCATGCGCTGGAAGCGACGCTGCGAGCCCGCGACCTCCGGCGCGTCGTGACGACGTTGCGCCAGGCGGGCGTCGAACCGCTCCTGATGAAGGGCTGGGCAGCTGCCCAGGCCTACCCGGAGCTCGGCCTGCGCCCGTACAGCGACATCGACCTGTTCGTGCAGCCGGAGTGGCACGACCGGGCGGCTCGGGCCCTCGCCGACCTCGGACCACGTGGCACCCCCGTCGACCTGCACGCCGTCATTCCCGACATGCCGGACCGGACGCCGGAGGTTTTGTATGCGCGCTCGCGCGAGTTGAGCCTGGACGGAATGCCAGTGCGCGTACTCGGCCCGGAGGACCACCTCCGCTTCCTCTGCCTGCACCTGCTAAGGCACGGCGTCCGCCGTCCGCTGTGGCTCTGCGACGTCGGCGCGGCCGTCGAAGCGTTGCCCCCGGACTTCGACGCGGCCGTCTGTCTGGAGGGCGAGCTCCGGCGCTCAGAGTGGGTGACCTGCGTGCTCCAGCTGGCGCACCGGCTGCTCGGCGCGCGACTCGACGGCTGGCCGGCGAAGGTCCGCGACCCGGCTCCGCCCCACTGGACGGGTGCGACCGTGCTGCGGACATGGGGTGGGCCGTATGTGCCGCACGGCCTCGCAGCGGTTCACACTCGAAGGCCTGGGTCGGCCGGCCAGCGTACTTGCCAGCGTGCGCGAGCGCTGGCCGAGCCCCCTCGAGGCGACCTACTGGTTGGGCGGCCCGACCACCGCGCGCCTGCGGCTGCCATGGCAGCTCCGCGCATTTTGCGGGCGGGCTCTGACCTGGGTGAAGGTGGCCGACCTGCCCACGCTCAAGCGATAGTGCGGCGCGCCGGTGTTTCCACTAGGGGACCAGGCGCGGTTCTGGCCCGATAGATTAGCGCCGCGAACAGAGCCGTCAGGCAGATGCTTGCTTCGATGGCG
>JAFAWJ010000849.1 GCA_019242065.1 Chloroflexota bacterium | reverse complement strand
CATCATTCCGCCACAGATAACGCTGGAAGCCGCGCACTGCTCGCGCCAAAGCCCAGAACTTCACGTAGCAACTCGCGAAGTGCCACATGCGCCCTCGATCAGCCGCAGCCAGTGGTACGCACGGTTGAGTTTGCGATGCCAGAGGTTCCATCGGGTGTGCTGCAGTGCGTCCTGCAGTTCGGCGGCCCGCTCAGCGTCCAGGTGAGCCAGCCCCTTCAGGAACTGCCCCACGCTGGTCACGCGCATTGACTGGTGGAACCAATCCACCAGATGCTGCGAGTGCGGGCGCAGGGAGCACTGCAACTGGCGGGGGCTCTCCCGCCATCCGACAGGAACACCAACTCCTAGTCATGCCGCAGGCCTTGACTGTCGAGCACAGCGGCCAGGTGTCGTCGGGGTTCGGATCGTGGCCCTGGACAAAGCTGAAACGCTTGGTTGGCCCATCCGGGGGTGTGCCGAGATAAGGTGAAGAATAGGAAATTGGCGTCCAAGTCGCCGGCGTTAAGTTGCGAGTCACCGAACCTCCCGCACCTCCATTCCTGGACCGTCGCCCATTTCAATCGAATTGTGAGCGAGTTCCGCGTCAGCGTGCAGCACGAGCCTCTCGTGCCAGCTGGTGCTCCGCTGGACTTCGTGCCAGCAGCCAGTCGAGGCTAGATCAAGGTATCCGACGGTCTGAGCTGTGGCGGTGGCTCATGCCGACGCCGCCGGCTTCGCCGTCCGCCGAACGGGGGATCGCGCCTTTCCAACACCTTCCGACTTGCTGTTTCCTATTTTTGGCTTATCTCGGCTTACCCCCTCAACCGCCCGATCGGACGGTAGCCCTCATCATCTCTCGAGCGTACGCTACCATGGCGCTGGCGGCAGGTGATGCAGCAACCGGGCGAAGAGCAGAGCTTTGGGGCGCTGCTCCGCCGCTACCGCACCAATGCGGGGCTGACCCAGGAGCGGCTGGCCGAACGGGCGGGCCTCAGCCGGCGCGGCATCGCCGACCTGGAGCGGGGAGCGCGCCTGGTCCCCTACAGCGACACGGTCGAGCGTTTGTCAGCGGCGCTCGAGCTGCCGGCGGCTGAGCGTGCGAGGCTCGTGGCCGCCGCCCGCGCCCGACGGCCCGCTGCCTCCGGTCGCCACCCACCGGCACCTGAGGAGGCCGATCTGCACCGGCCGCCAGCCCCGCTCGCCAGGCAGCCGCACAACCTCCCGCTGCAGCCCACGCCCCTGTTGGGCCGCGAGCGGGAGGTCGCCGCCATCCGCGAGCTCATGGTGCGCGACGGCGTGCGGCTCCTGACCCTGACCGGTCCCGCCGGCACTGGCAAGACGCGCCTCGGTCAGCACATCGCGGCCGAGCTGTGCGACCGCTTCGAGGACGGCGTGTTCTTCGTTGGGCTGGCGCCGATCAGCGACCCACAGCTAGTCGTTTCAACGATTGCCCAGGCCCTCGGCATCCGCGATGTTGGCAGCCGACCGGTACTCGAGAGCCTGAAGGAGAGCCTCTCCACCAAGCACACGCTCGTGCTGCTTGACAACTTTGAACAGGTCCTGCCGGCCGCGCCGCTGGTCAGCGACTTGCTCGGGGCAGGGCCGGCCGTCAAGGTCATGGTGACCAGCAGGGCACCGCTTCAGGTTCGCCCCGAGCACGAATTCCTCGTGCCGACGCTCGCGCTGCCTGATCTCAACCACTCGCTGCCAAGGGAGGCCGTCGCTCGCTATGGCGCTATCGAGCTGTTCGTCGAGCGCGCGTCGGCTATCAAGCCGGAGTTCTCCTTGACGGACGACAACGCCTCGAGCGTGGCCGAGATTTGCGTCCGCCTGGACGGGCTGCCGCTGGCCATCGAGCTGGCCGCGGCGCGCATCCGCCTGCTGCCGCCCCAGGCGATGCTGGCACGGCTGGACCACCGGTTGCCGCTGCTGACGGGCGGGGCACGCGACCTGCCGGCGCGCCACCAGACGCTGCGCGGAGCCCTCAGTTGGAGCTACGAGCTGCTGGACGAGCGGGAGCGGGCGCTGTTCCGCCGGCTGTCGGTCTTCGTCGGCGGCTGCACTCTCGAGGCGGCCGAGGTGGTCGTCGACGCGGCTGGCCTGGGCGTGGACGTGCTGGACGGCGCAGCGTCGCTGGTGGCCAAGAGCCTCCTGCGCCAGAACGATGGCTTGGCGGGCGAGCCACGCCTGGTCATGCTAGAGACGATCCGTGAGTACGGTTTGGAGCAGCTCCAGGCCAGTGGCGAGGCGTATGCCACGCGGCAGCGCCACGCCGCCTTCTTCCAGACGCTTGCCGAGAACGCCGAGCCAAAGCTGCTCGGCGCAGAGCAGGTCTGCTGGCTCGATCGGCTCACCAGTGAATACGACAACTTGCGTGCTGTCCTGGCCCGCAGCCGAGACAGGCTGATCGGCGGCGAGGTTGGGCTGAGCCTGGTGGGGGCGCTGGCGATGTTCTGGACCTTCCGTGGCTTCGCCCACGAGGCGCGTGGCTGGGCGGCCGCGATGCTGGCGTTGCCCGCGGCCGAGCTGCCAACGCGCGACCGGGCGCGGGCGCTCTACGCCGCGGCCCGAGCGGCGTTGGTGCAATCTGACGCACCGGCCCTGAGCCAGCTTGCCCAGGAGAGTGCGCGTCTGTTTCGAGCCATCGGCGACCTCCAGGGTACCGGGCGCTCGGTCAGCGCGCTCACCTCGGCGGTCGACTATGACGAGGCACGCTCCCTGCTCGAAGAGAGCGTCGAGCTCGCGGAGCAGGTCGGCGACCACTGGGGGCTGGCCTACGCGGTCGGTCAGCTCGGCGCCATCGCTCAGTATCAGGGCGATCCCGACAAGGCGCGTGCATTGCGCCAGCAGAGCGCCGAGCTGGCGCGCGCGATCGGCGATCGCCACACCCTGGGGCTGGGCCTGGCAGGGCTGGCCATCCTGGCCCGAGAGTGTGGTGACCACGAGGCCTCGTCGACGTTGTTCAAAGAGACTCTGGTCGTCAGTAGCGAACTGCGTGACCACGGGGTCCTGCCGCGCGCGCTGGGCGGGCTGGCGGGGGCGGCCAGGCTGAGGGCCGACTACGGCAAGGCAGCGCGCCTGTTTGGTGCCGTGGAAGCACTGCGCGAAACGCATGGCACACGCGAGCACGAGCGATGGCGCGCAGTCTTCGATGCCGAGGCCAACGAGGTCCACGCGGTGCTCGGGGACACGGCGTTCGAGACGGCCTGGGCGGAGGGGCGTGCCATGACTCTGGATCAGGCCGTCGCCTACGCCCTGTCTGGCCCGGCCTGACCACCCGCATCAGAGCCGTCTTCTCCGGCACGACCCGCAGCCCGAAGGCCGAGAGTCGCTCGTCCATCCTGCCGAAAGCGTTCGGCGTCCTCAACGTTGGGAGATATTTGCAAGACTTGTGGATCGGCCGGTGGTGATTACGCGGCGTACCGTTGGTCCTC
>JAFAWJ010000756.1 GCA_019242065.1 Chloroflexota bacterium | reverse complement strand
GGCCGCTAGACGATGACCGGTACGCACAGCGCCATGCGGCGCCTCGCATGCCTGACGAACTCTCGTGCTACGCTAGTGCCGCCAGGGCGGTGGGGACATCCGTGGGCTACATTCGTCTGCTCATCGTCGGTCTGCTTGGAGTCGTGCTGCTTCTCAGCTCCGACGCCATCGCGCCCGTCGCGTGGCGCGGCCATGCGCATATTGATCTCACCAGGACCGACGCGCTGGTCGACGAAACGGTTGAGATCCGCGTGGGCGGTCTACCACCCAACCGGAGCTTCGTTGTGCGCGCTGACGGAGTCGACCAAATCGGCCGGACCTGGGAATCATCCGCCACATTCGTCTCCGATTTCTCGGGTGAGGCCGACCTTGCCGACGTGGCGCCAATTGACGGCGACTACCACGCCGCCGACGTGTCCGGCCTGCTCTGGTCGATGACCGTCCCAGGCGAGTCGTCGGCGTCCGTATTCCGTAGTGGGCCGCCGACGACCCTCAACTTCACCGTGCTTCTCGGAAGCGAAACCGTTGCCTCGACTCAGTTAAAGCGTGCCTACGTCGCCGCCGACGTGCAGCGCACCAGTGTGAGTGCCGATGGTCTGGTTGGCGTCTATTTTCGACCACCGGGACCAGGACCATTTACTGGTGTTGTGACATTCGGTGGATCAGAAGGCGGGCTGAGTGTACTGCGCGCGGAGGTTCTCGCGTCCCACGGTTACGCGGCTCTCGCGCTTGGTTACTTCCGGATCGGCCCGCTACCATCCGAGCTCTACGACATTCCGCTCGAATACTTCGGGACCGCCGTCCACTGGCTTCAGGCCCAGCCCGAGGTGCGTGCCGATCGGCTGGTGGTCATGGGTACGTCGCGCGGCGGCGAAGCAGCGTTGCTCGTCGGCTCTGTGTACCCCGAGGTGCACGCGGTCGTCGCCTACGTCCCGAGCAGCGTCATGTGGTCCGGATTCGGCAAGAGCCCCCGACGGGAGTCAGCCTGGTCCTATCAGGGCGTGCCGCTGCCGTTCTTGACTCCGGGACCGAACCAGCTCAACGCGGACGGTGCGTCCGTAGGGACACCGGGCTTTCTGGCTGCGATGCGCGGAAGTGGTGTCGAGCATGCGACGATCCCCGTCGAGCGAATCAATGGACCGGTGCTACTGATCTCAGGCCAGGACGATCAACTGTGGCCGTCCGCGGCATTCTCGGACCAGGTGATGCAGCGGCTGCATGCCAACGGTCATCCCTTTGCCGATCAGCACCTGACGTATCCCGACACAGGCCACGCCGTGGGCACGGGCGTTCCACACCTGCCGCTCGTGGACCTGACCTCGACCAATCCGACAAACTCACGCAGATACGCGGTCGGCGGGACGTTTGAGGGAACCGCGCGAGCACTGGAGGACTCGTGGCCGCGAGTTCTCCAGTTTCTTGCCACTTCGTTCGGCGCTGGTCCGTCCGATTGACCATGTAGACCGCGTTCACCGACAGTTGGCTCGAACAGGCGGCCACCTTACTTTGTCGTGCTCTCCCTGGGAATGCTAGTCTGGCTGACCTGAGGCTATGGTCAGGCGAGGCGTCTTCGCACTGGTGGTTGTGTCGCTTCTGATTACCGTCGCGGTGCCGCGAAGCTCGGCCCAGAGTCTGGATCAGTCGGTGTCAGGTGTCGAACTCGGAATCTATCAACCCGGACTGCCGGATGACTCTTCCAAGCTCGACAGCTACGAGCAGCGCACGGGTCGCCGGTTGGCGATCGTCCACTGGTACGCGCAGTGGGCCGGCTGGAAAGGGGCATTCAACCTCGCCGATTTCCAGGCCGTCGCGGCGCGCGGCTCAATTCCCCTCATCACCTGGGAACCGTGGACGGGCGTCGCGCAGTCCCCACCCGATCCCAACTGGTCGCTGCGCGCGGCGATCCTGTCGGGTCGATCCGACGCCTACATCGAGAGTTGGGCGCGCGGCCTGGCCGCCTACGGGGGTCCGGTGCTGCTGCGCTTTGCGCACGAAATGGACGACCAACCCGTGTATCCATGGTCGGTTGGCAACAACGACAACACCAGCGCCGACTACGTAGCGGCCTGGCACTACGTGCGTGCGATCTTTGCTCGCTTCCACGCCGACAACGTGCAGTGGGTCTGGAACCCGAACACGCTCGGCGACGCGACGCCCGAGCGCTACCTCGCGACGTATCAGGCGCTCTACCCCGGCGACGATGCCGTGGATTGGATTGGTCTGGACATCTTCAACACCGGTCCCAACCTCGACTGGGGTCGGCCGCGTTGGCAAAGCTTCGAGCAAGCGCTCGCCGCGCCCTACGCCGCGATCACGTCGATCTCTCGAAAACCGGTCATCCTGCCCGAAGTAGGCTCGACCGAGACCGGAGGGTCCAAAGCGGCCTGGATTGAGGCCGCCCTCGGACCTGACCTGACCCAGTTCCCCCGCGTACGGGCCCTGGTGTGGTTCGACGTCGACAAGGAGCAACCCTGGAACCTGGACTCCAGCCAGTCGAGCCTGCAAGCATGGCTGGCCAGCCTCAGTCAGTCGGGTTGATTCGCCGTGCCGACTACCGGAGTCACGCCAAAGCTCAGAAACTCCGCGAGTGCTCCAGGTGAAAGGGTCCAGTCAGGCTGCACGAGTTGAAGACGATTCACGGCCGAGTTGCGATCGTCGAAATACGCCACGCCGACGAGTTGCGGATAGGCTGCCAGTGACTGCCTGGCGGCGGAGAGCCACGCGACCTGGCGGTCGGCGGTGCCGCTGACGCCGAGCTCGGCAATGATGATCGGTTTGCCCAGCGGCGCAAGCAGACGATAGCGCTGGCCGAAGATGTCGTCGAACGACTGGGGCGGCAGACCGAAGTCCGAATCCCAACTGGCATCGCCCAGCACCGTGACGCCGACGTAGTCCACCACGTCGTCGCCTGGATAGTAGGCCAGGGCGTTGGCGTTGCCTGCCGGCGACCAGACGAAGCGTACGTTGTCGGCGCCTTCGGCCTGGAAGATCGAGACGACGTGTCGGTAGGCCTGGATATATTCCGCGGGGTCGCGCGCACCCCAGGGATACTGGTCAGCCAGCTCCATCTCGTGTCCCCAACGCACGAGAGTGGCTTGCGACGGGTGCGCCGCGGCGATGTCCGCCAGCTGGCGGAGCTGTGTGTCGTCGGCGCCGGAGACGACGTCGCCCAGCACGTCCGCGTCGGCCGGCTCGCCGGCGGATGGCCACGGCTCGACGGTGGCCAGCAGGGTCCGCTGGCCTTGCGCGGCATGCTCGATCGCGCCGGCCAGCAGGCTCGGGTCGTCTTGCGGAATGTACCACTGCTCGAAGTCCAGCGGCTGATTGGTCAGACTGAGGCGGGGGTCGAACGCGCCGATGGCCAGGTGATCAGTTGGCAGCGCTGACTGGATCGGGGCCGGCACGTCGGCCGTCGGCAGCGGCGTCCCCACGACCGCGGGTTGGGCCGCTTCCGAGGTGCTTGCCAGCTGACGCAGCACTTCGGTGGCGGAGCCGTTGTAGCTGACGGGGCCGACTGGCGCGGTGCCTGGTACGAACGCAGCAGCGACTGCTCCGCCGCGCAGCACCAGCGCCGCCCCGACCAGCATTGAGCTGAGAGTGGGGAGCGGACTGACCTTCAGCGCGGCGCGCACCTGGGCGAAGCGGGGCAAAGAGAACAGTCGCTCGTTCTCGCGCAGTTGCAGATGGATGATCGCCGCGATCACCACGACGTAGCTGAGCGCCGCGAGCAGCGCCAGGTAGGTGTAGCCAATCGCAGCGCCAGGATGCTCGACCAGGATGGCGGCACCCGCCTCGATCGCCACGATGACGACGTAGGGCACCAGGATGCTGACCGGTAGCGCGCGGGGGCCATCCGCGCCCTTGGGCGTCACGCGGAACGAAAACTCCCTGCCCAGCACGTGTCCCACCAGCGCGTGGGCGATGCCGAGCACCATCCAGGGCCAGCGCACGTACTCGAACAGGATGGCCTCCCAACTGAGCACGGGTGCGGTCGCCGGGCGCAGCCAGCCTTGCCGCCGGGTCCAGATGAGCGCCAGCAGTGCGACCAGCGAGGGAATGGTCGCCCGCAGCAAGAACATGGGCAGGTCGACGTCGACCCAGGGCGTGCCGGTCATCAGCGCGACAACCGGCATGGCGTAGATCAGCAGCATGTGCAGCGTGAACAGGAAGTACCAGGCCTGTGCGAAGCCCAGCTGGACTTTGACCCTGAGCGGCAGCAGGTTGCGACGGTCGGCCCACAGCGACAAGAAGATGTTGATGACACTCCGGCTCCACTGAAACTCCTGGGTGATGCAGTCGGCGACACACGCCGGACCATCGCCGTGAGCCGCGGCGTCGAAGGCGAACGCCCCCCGCCAGCCATTGGAATTCAGTAGCAGCGTGGTACTGAAGTCCTCGGCCAGCTCAGGTCCGAGGCCGCCGCTGGCTCGCAGCGCGCTCGTCCGCACGGCGTAGTGGCTGCCGATGCACTGTGGAGCGAAATCGGCGTTGAAGCCGGCCTGCACAGACCCGTGCCAGGCGGCTTCCGAGTACAGGCGGCCGCGCGCCGCCCACGATTCGGCGATGTTGGCGTCGCACACACTGGGCGCGGCCACGTAGCCAACCGTCGGATCGGCGAACGGGCGGATCATCTCCGCCAGATAGGTGGCTTCTGGAACGTGGTCCGCGTCGAGCTGCGAGACGAACGTGTACCGGTCGTAGCCGCCCATGACCTCGTAGAAGTACGCCAGGTTGCCTTCCTTGCACTTCTTGCGGCGCGGCCAGGTGTCCTGGTTGTAGTCGACGACGTCCTTGCGGCAAGACAGCTGGACACCGTGCTCGGCGCACCAGGCGCGGGTTTCAGCGCTGGGGTCCTCGTCCGCAAGCCAGACGTCGTACGCGCGCGGGAAGTCCTGGGCCAGCATCGCTTCCAACGTCTTGCGGACGACTGCCCAGGGTTCGGATGGCGCCTTGGTGACCACCATCGCCACTGCGCCATCCGGCACGTCCACAGCCGGATTCGGGCGCCGTGCGCGACCGAGGAAAAACAGGTACCAGGCTGGCAGAAGGGTCGTCCACAGCAGCAGGAAACTGTTGACCACCATCCCGCCCAGCGTCACCACGTGATCCGCGTGCAGCCACCAGGACCAGAACGACGCTTGCGCGATCAGCCAGCCGACGACCAGGGCACGGTACTCCCAGCGTTGTCGAGGTCCGGCGAGGGCGACGGTGTACGGCTGGACGGACTCGGAAAACGCGCATGCTGTCGCCATGGTGGGCTCTCCTCTCCTTGACCAGGACTGATGCGCGTTCAGGCGGCCTGCAACACGCGCGAGGGCGTAAGCTGCGTCTCAGGCTCGATCGCGGGAGTCCGTCCGCGGCCGATGCCGCGATAGCGGAAACCGAGGGCCTGCATCGCGTCTACGTCGAGGAGATTGCGACCATCCAGCATGACGGCTTGCCGCATGCCCGCGTGGATGCGCTGATAGTCCAGCTCCTTGAATTCCGGCCATTCGGTGAGCACCAGCATGGCGTCTGCTCCATCCGCGGCGGCGTACGCGTCGGCGCACAACTCCACGTTGGGCAGAAGTGGCGCGGCGCTGCCCATCGCGGCCGGATCGTACGCGCGCACCTGGGCGCCGGCGTCCGAGAGCGTTCGCGCGATTTCCACCGCCGCCGATTCGCGGATGTCATCCGTATCGGCCTTGAAGGCCAGGCCGAGAATGGCCACCTGCAGGCCGTCCAGAGGCCCTGCTTCCAAGCACAGCGCCTCGACCGCGGCACGCCGCATGTGCTGGTTGGTCTCCATCACAGCGCGCAGCACGCGGGGCTCGACGCCAGCTCCGGTCGCCAGTCGCTCCAGGGCCATCACGTCCTTGGGAAAACACGAACCGCCATAGCCCACACCGGCTGAGAGAAAACGCGGTCCGATGCGGTTGTCCAGGCCCATGCCCTGAGCGACATCCTGCACGTCGGCGCCGATACGCTCGCAGATCGTCGCCATCTCGTTGATAAAGCTGATCTTGGTTGCCAGGAACGCGTTGCTGGCGTACTTGATCATTTCGGCGGTGCGCGTGTCGGTGCGCACGATGGGCGGCGCGGGCGAGAGCGGGGTGTACAGGTGCGCCACCTGCTCTACCGCCGCCGAATCATCGCCACCTATCACGATGCGGTCGGGATTCAAGAAGTCCGAGACTGCCGAGCCTTCGCGTAGAAACTCGGGATTGCTCACGACCGTGAAGTGGGCACCGGTCTGTGGCGCGAACGCCGAGAGCGTCGCCTGCATCCACTGTCCGGTTCCGACGGGCATGGTGCTCTTGTTGACCACCACCAGCCGGGCACCGGCCGGCGTGTTCCTGGCCAGGCTGGCGGTCGCAGACTGGACCTGGCGCATGTCGGGCTCGCCCTCGGAGCCGGCTGGAGTCCCAACGCACACGAAGGCAATGTCGGCGCTCCGGAG
>JAFAWJ010000199.1 GCA_019242065.1 Chloroflexota bacterium | reverse complement strand
GTCGGCCAGCGCGCGGACCTCCTGGGTGGCCGGGGTGTACTCATCGCCCACGTCGCCCAGCAAGCGCGCGACGAGATCCTTGAGGGTCACGATGCCTGCCGTCCCGCCGAACTCATCGAGGACGACCGCCATCGGCTGACGGGCGGCTTTCATGCGGGCCAGGACCTCGATGACCGACGCTCCCTGCGGCACGACCAGTGGCGGGCGCACGAGTCGGCGCAGTCCGCTGTCTCCGAGCGGGGAACGCGCACCCCGCCGCGCAGCGATGCTGAGCAGGTCCTTGGTGGACAGGATGCCGACCACGTTGTCGATGGTCGCTTCGTACACCGGAAAGCGCGTGTGTCGATGCCGCTGGGCGACCCGCAGTGCGTCCTGAAACGTCGACTCGATCGGCAGGGCGACGATCTCGGTGCGTGGGACCATGACCTCGCCAGCGGTCTGATCGCTGAAGGCGAAGGCGCGCTGCACGAGCTCACGCTCGGGTCCACTCAGCAGGCCCGCGCGCGCCGTCTGCGACACCAGCAGCTGCAACTCCTCGGGTGAGTGCACCGCGTGTTCTTCACCGCGGTATTCGACGCCGATCGCCTTCAAGACCAGGTTCGTGAACAGGTACAGCAAGCTGATGAACGGACGGAAGACCCACGCCAGCGCAGACACGGGTTGTACGGCGAACAGGATCAGTGACTCTGACTGTTGCAAAGCCAGAATCTTCGGCACCTGCTCGCCCAGGGTGACCTGCAAGAAGGTGATCGCAAACAGCGCCAGCACGGACGCCAAAGCATGAGCCGTCGTCGTGACCTGTCCACCCGCAGCTGGTGACTGGCCGATCAGCGGCAGAAGCGCATCCAGCGCCGATTGGATGAGCTGGGCGAACGTGTTCTCGCCGATCCACCCCAGCAACAGACTCGCAACCGTGACGCCGAGCTGCGTGCCGGAGATGAAACGCGTCGGGTTGTCTTTGGCACGCTGGACCAGGCGGGCCGCGCGGCTGCCCTCAGCAGCGATCTGGTCGATGCGCGTCGAGCGCGCCGAGACCAGGGCGAACTCTGTCGCGACGAAGAACCCGTTCGCGGCTACCAGGACAAGGGCGACGACCAGTCCGGCGACAGGCGACACGTTGTCCTTAGCAGGCTAATGAATGCGCGCCAATTGCATCGCCCGCAAGCGGCGGATGCGTTCCTCGAGGGGCGGGTGGGTGCTGAACAGGCCGCTGAAGTTGGCCCCGCGCATACCTGCCAGGGGATTGACGATGAACATGTGCGCGATGGCCGGGTTGACCGGCAGAGGTCGAACGCTGCTCGCTTGCTGCAGTTTCTCGAGCGCGCGCGCCAGCGCTTCGGGGTTGCCCATGATCCGCGCCCCGGTGTCGTCGGCGCCGTACTCACGCGAGCGGGAGATGGCGAGCTGGATCAGCATCGCCGCCAGGGGGGCCAGGATGATCATCGCCAGGGCTGCCAGCGGGTTGTAGCCCTGGTCGCGGCGTCCACCGCCGAAGCCACCACCTCCGAACCCGCCGAAGATCATGGCCCACTGCGCGGCGTGCGCCAGCATCGTGATCGCCCCAGCGACCGTTGCCGCGACGCTCGAGATCAGAATGTCATGGTTGCGCACGTGGCCGAGCTCGTGGGCCAGGACGCCCATCAACTCGTCGCGGTTCAGAATACCGAGGATCCCGGTCGTGACGGCCACGACCGCGTGATTGGCGTCTCTGCCCGTGGCGAAGGCGTTCGGGGAAGGGCTGTCGATGATGGCGACCCTGGGCATCGGCAGGTGAGCCGAGGCGGCCACCTCGCCCACGATCTGGTACAGCTCGGGCGCCTCCGCGGTGCTCACCTGGCGCGCGTTGGCCATGCGCAGCGCGATATCGCCCGAGAACCAGTAGGATCCGAGATTCATCACGACGGCGATGCCGAAGAACAGGAGCATCCCGCCCTGCCCGCCAAGGAAGTCGCCGATCACTACCAGCAACGCCGTCAAGGCGGCCAGCAGAGCGGTAGTCTTGAGAGTATTGGTCATATGCGTTTCTTCAGATGCGTTCAGTATCGTCCAGCTGAATTAGAAGCCGATTAATCACGCGTTAGAAGTGTCGCATTGCTCCGCTCTCGCAGCAGGTGAATTATGGGCGGCGCGATGGACACCAGGATGATCAGCGCGACGATGTATTCCAGGTACTTGCCAGCATCCGGAATCAGGCTCCCGAGGAAATAGCCCAGCCACGTCACGCCAACGGCCCACACGACTGCGCCGAGGACCGTGTACGCGACGAAGCGCGCGTAGCTCATGGCGGCCATGCCCGCGACGACCGGGGCGAACGTCCGCACGATGGGCATGAACCGCGCGATCACGAGTGCCTTGCCGCCGTGGCGCGCGTAGAACTCATGCGCTCGGACGAGGTGGCGCTTGTGAAACCACATCGAGTCCTCGCGGTTGAACAGTCGAGGACCGGCCCATGCTCCATACCAGTAGCCAACTAGGGGCCCCAACGCGGCGCCGAGCGCACACACGATGCACAGCACCCAGATGTTCACGCCGAGCTGCTGCGAGGCGAGGAACCCGGCGGTGAACAGCAAACTGTCGCCTGGCAGGAAGAAGCCAATCAGCAGGCCACATTCCGCGAAGATGACCGCGAAAATGGCAATGTAGCCAGCGTGAATGATGGTCTGCGGGTCCAGCAACGACACCTCAGGATCATACGGTAGTCACGTAGGGCGCTCGAGCTCTGCTGGCACGCGGCGGCGGCCGTGCTCAGGGAAGATACAGGCGTCGGTCTCGGATATGGCGCTCGACCGCGGGTGGGGTGAGATAGCGGATCG
>JAFAWJ010000090.1 GCA_019242065.1 Chloroflexota bacterium | reverse complement strand
AAGAGCCGGGCGCAGATGACAGTATCCGAGCTTGAGGCCGCGATCGGCTGGCTCGAACGGCACCGGCTCTCCCAACAACTGCATATGCTGGAGGGTGATCCCCGCTACGCCTGGTCGGCCCGCAAGCGCGGCGAATGGAAGCCGCCTGTTGGCCGCGATCGGCAGAGGGCTCGGCAGCACCAGCCAAGGGCCTAATCGCCTGCCCTGCCGTTGTCCGTCCCTACCTCGCCAGTGCCGGCGTCCTCCTGCGCAGCGCGAGCACCCGCCCGCAAAAGCGGCGATTTGCCCGCAGTACGGGATGGATCGACGGCAGTGAAGCATCACGAACAAGATGCCTGACTGCCTTTTAGCCTACCCTACTTCTTCCAACGACGACGGTCTTTCACCAAGTCGACCTCGTCTAGCCGAAACCCGGCATCTCCAAGCGCCCGAAGAATCAGATAAGTTTTGGTCACGCCTTGTTCCGCGGCGCGAACTGATAACTCCCGGTCAAGGTAGTCCGGCGCGTCGAAGCGGACACTGGTGAGCGGCGCAGCTGGCTTTTGTGGCTCGGGCGCCCTCGGGGCCGGCGCTAGCTGAGTTGACGCACCCCACCTCTCACCGATCTCACGCGAGCGGGCTGCTACGTCGTCATCGGAGATTTCCTCCTTCGGCTTGAGGTTCAGCGCGATCTTCTTGCTCGGCGGTCGAATCTCGTCCGCGATCGACGGCAGTTTGTTGGCGCTCATCACGCCGCCTCGGCCAAGGTAGCGATCGTCTGCAGCAGTTCGGTGGTGAAGGCGGCTACGTTTGCCGCGGCTGAGCCATTTGGATCGATCTGCCGCGGCACCTGCCCCGTAATATGCAACTCGCGGAAGGCGGCGCGCTCCATCAGCATGGTCTTCAAGGTCGGCACTTGCCCCTCCCCCTCGACGCTCTCGCGCACGTGGCGTGCCGACCGGCTCTCAAACCCGGGCAGCACCCGGGTCCAGAATATCGAGCGAGCGATGGGTGAGCGGGCCAGTTCCTGCGCGTCGTCGATCTGCGCGACCGTCTTCATGGCGGCCCGAATGTCGGGAAGGGACGCCTGGCTTGGCACAAGCACGAAATGCGAGCGGTGCAATGCCTTAAGCGCCAAGGTTGAAGCGCCGCCTGGAAGATCAACGACAACGACCTCATTTTCCGCTTCTGCCTTTCGCAGCAGGGCGAGGATGTTGTCTTCCCTAACGTCCCCCATGACGGTCATGCCTTCGATCTGGGCCTTTTGCCCAAATGCGACGGCTTGCTGGTTCAGGTCGGCGTCAATAACGGCAACTCGGTAGCCATCGAGCGCGAGCTCCGAGGCGAAAAGCAGTGCGGTGGTTGTCTTCGACACCCCGCCCTTGTCCGAGGCTATCGAGATCGTCGCCATGCTGCCCTGCTCCTCTAAAGCGGCACGGGATCCTGGCCGGAAGGCAGCAAGGGTTCAAGGCATCACGAACAAGATGCCTCCCTTGCGCAATGCCCAGTTGCGGCGCAGCCACAACGCCTCAAGGCGTTCCGGCTCTGTCGGCCCTCTTCCGGATTGGTCCAGGCCGTGACAAGTGGACACAGCGGCCGACCGCCGGGATGTTTCGAAGCAACTAGCTAAGAGGTGAGGGCCTGCCGTTTGGCCGCCCTTGTCCGAGGCTATCGAGATTGTCGCTATGGTGCCCTTTCTCAAGAGAGCGGCAAGGCATCCCGGCCGGAGGGCAGCAAGGCTTCAAGGCATCACGAACAAGATGCTTCCCTTGCACAATGCTTCCTTGTCACAATGCCTCCAGGCGGTCCCGCTACGTAGTCCAAAGGCAGTGATGCCTTCAGGCAAGGACACTGTGAGGCAGCAAAGCAAAGAAGCTTTGAGGTAAGCGGCGCTAAAGCAGCAAGGCGTCCTTGCCCCGTGCCCAAAACCCGGGGCACCCTCCGCGTCTACCAGGAAGGCATCACGAACAAGATGCTTAAGAGCAGGAAGGTAAGAAGGACAGGTGGGCGTAGGTTCCGCTGGCGCTCCGGGCGCGCTCTGCCGCGAACCAGCAGATTACGCTGCGAGAGTTCGGCGCCGATTCGGACCCGTTCGCGATCGGTACCTGGCTGAGCGATAATGGCTAAGGCAACACCTTTTTCGTCGACACGGCCTGCAGCGCCGGGCCAGAGATCTCCGTAGCTCGATAACTGACGAGCGACCGCAGGATATGGAAGGAACAGTAGGCCGAGGTAGTCTCGGCGCTGCGGACTGCTGAAACGCTGACCTACAAAGGGAGCAACTCCGTGCTCGATCGGCCGCCAGCTTTGATCCATCGCGCTCAGGTCCCGGAAGAGGGTAGGGGAGGGGCCCCAGGTCTCTGTTCCTGAGCGAGCCCAAGGAGGAAAGCCTCGCGAGATCGTTCAGCCCGCGCCGTCCGTTTGCGTACTCCCGAGCAATCGTGAGAAGGCGGCGGCTCATATGCGTTCTTGAGGGCCCAGAGGTACAGGTGGTTGTGGCGAAGGCCCTTGAGGCCAAGGTCTCCGCTTGCAACCCGAAATGGCGTAGGCTGTGCCGGCCAAAGGTGGCTCAACGCTCGTCGCGCCTGGGTTTGGCCGGGAGGAACGATCGCCCCGTGTCCTCTGCAGGCCTGTTCTCCCGGCCAGCTTATCCACAGGGCGAGAATGTTAGAGAAGTTATTCTTGATTTAGTTAACCAGTTACGCGCTGAGATCTAGCAGCAAAATCAGCGACCTAATCGGATTCGACGTTGACGATACCCCGAGGATCCGTTGGCAATACCCCGAGCTGGTTTGTCGCCGATTCCCCGAGTGGTCGTTCCTAGTTCCCCGAATAAGACTGGGCTGTGTATAACTCGCGTTCGCGTTCCCCCGAGTCGATCCGTTCCCTATCCCCCGATGCTCCGCGTTCCCGTTTCCCCGATCCACAGCTATCCGGCTCTGAAGCACGACGGCACCTGCCCGTGCGTGGGCGCTCTAGAATGGTCCGATTCTCTCGGTTGATAGGCGGACGTGCCGCTCCACCCGGGGAATCGCGAACAATCCGAGCCTTACTCGGGGAAACAGGAACGCATTGGAAGCCCGTCCTCGGGGTTTCGAGAACGCGTTGCCGCTTCCGAGATCGTCCCGCTCGCGGCAGGGTGTAGGTGAAGGAGGCGAGTCGGTGGGAACGGAAGTTGCAATTCCGAAAGACCAAATCGACCTGTTCGTAGAAACCTTGGTCGCGGCCCCTCTGCGCGACGACCGGGCGACCATGGAGTTTCCGTTCTTCGCTCTCCAGAAGCGGCCGCTACTAATGCCCATCGTCTATCAGGACGGCAACGTGTCGATCCGCATCTCCCCAGGTGAACGCGGAATTGCGACAATCTGGGACAAAGATGTCTTGATCTATCTCTCGAGCCTCATCAATTCGAAGATTGATCGCGGCGAGCCGGTGAACCGCACGGTTCGAATTGCGGCTTACGACATGCTCCGCGTTACCCGCCGCCATACAGGCAAGAACGGCTATCAGGAGATCTACGACGCGCTATTCCGTCTCCGCTCGACCACCATCACCACGGACATCCAATCCGGTGGCGAGCGCGAAACCCGCGGCTTCGGCTGGATAGACAGCTTCCGCATACTCACGCGGGAGAACCGGGGCGGTAATCGGGTAATGCAGGGTCTCGAGATCACCCTGAATGATTGGACGTTTCGGGCGCTAGTGAAAGATCGGCGCGTGCTGGCCATCAACCCCGCATATTTCGATCTGACAGGCGGACTAGAGCGGCGACTGTACGAGATCGCCCGCAAGCATTGTGGTCGCCAGCCGGAGTGGAAGATTTCTCTGCTAAACCTTGCCAAGAAATGCGGGACGATGCAGCGAAACCTGCGGCGCTTCAAATTCGATTTGAAAGAGCTTGCTCAGCTGGATCGCTTACCGGACTATCAAATGTTCCTCGTCAACGACCACGCCTCCCCGACAACGAAGGCATTGCAGGATCTGGGCATGAAGGCCGTGAAAGGCGCCAAGCGGACGCCGAACGAAGCGGTGATCGTCGTCTTCAAGCCGCGCCCACCGGTGACGCCTGAAATCGAAGGGCGGCTGTGCTAAGCTCTCCACCCATGGGCATGGACTGGAGCCAGTGTGACGAGGTCGAGAGTGTGCCGGGCAAGATGTCTGGAGCGTGGGTGATCAAGGGCACGCGCATCCCGGCGCAAGGCGTGATCGACAATGCCGATGACGGCTATTCAGCCGAGCAGATCGCTACGGAGATTTACGAGGGGCTGCCGATCGAGAGTGCCCGCCGGGTGATCGATTTCGCGAAGAGAATGCGTGAAGCGGCTCCTTCTTGATCAGTCGGCACCACGCGGACTCAGAAGCGTTCTTACCGGCTACGAGGTCCACACCGCGAATGAGATGGGCTGGGCCTCAATCTCAAACGGCGAGTTGTTGGCTGCGGCCGAAGCGGAAGGGTTCGCCATTCTCCTCACATCCGACCAGAACATACCCTTTCAAAACAACCTTGAGGGCCGCCGCATCGCTGTGATCTCGATCACGACCAACCACTGGGACACCATCCGTCAAACGCCGGAGCGCGTGCAAGACGCCTGCGATGGGGCAGGGGAGGGGACATACGTTACCGTCCAGTTCCCGCGGTCCCCCAAGCGCAGGCGGCCGTACCCATCCCTATGACCTTTCGTGCGCGCCCTGTTGCGAGCACAACCGTTCCCGATACCCCGTGCCGTGCTCGTTCGATTCTCCGGCGCTTCTCCGTATGAGGCGGTCGCGATTGCGGCTATAGGAAACGGTCGCCGGCGTGATCCTCGAAGAGGCGGGCATCGCGGACGTAGCCGGACAGGATCTGCATGGATTTGTGGCGGCTGACCTGCTGGATCTTCCAGATGTCGGCGCCGTTGCGGGCGGCCTCGGTCACGAAGCCGGCCCGCAGGCTGTGGCCGGCGTAGCAGGCCGGATCGAGCCCGGCGGCGGCGGCGCGCGCCTGCACGATGCGGGCGACGGCGTGGTCGGACAGGCGGGCGTCGCGGACGCGGCCACCTTTCCAGAGCGGCCGGAACAGCGCGCCTTCGGTGATGCCGGCGGCGGCGAGCCAAGCCCGCAAGTGGGTAAGGGGGGTGAGG
>JAFAWJ010001139.1 GCA_019242065.1 Chloroflexota bacterium | reverse complement strand
CATTCTGAATCGGCGTGCAGGTGCCCGCGTCGCAGACGCGGACGTACGAGGGCCCTCTGGGGATCGGCCAGCCGACGAGCACGCCGTCAATTTCCAGGCTGAAGTCGGAGTGCAGCCGACGGGCGGCGTGCTTCTGGATCGTGAAGGTCCGCGGGCCCTGCGCGGAGCGACCGCGGCCGGCGGCTCGGGCGTGCGTGAGAAGTCGCGTTTGTCCGCGTAGTTGCCGAGGGGCGAGCGGGGCTCAGAAGACGGCATGTTCCGCGGCTCCGCGCCGGCACGGCGGGAACCAATCCTGGCTGGCATTTGTATATCGGGTATGCAGACTACTCCTGTTTCCAGTTGGGCCGATGCCCTCATGACCTCCTTCGCCGCGGGGCTCGCGGTCCTGTTCGCGGCCGTGCCGAAGATTCTCGGCTTCCTGGTTATTCTGATTATTGGTTGGTTCATTGCCTCGGCCATCGCCGGCGTCGTCACCGCCCTGCTCCGCGCTGTGCACTTCAACGACGTCGCGCGGCGCTCCGGCTTCAGTGGCTTCGTCGAGAAGATGGGCGTCCGCCAGGACGCGAGTGGCTTCCTGGCCGACCTGGTCAAGTGGTTCATCCGCCTGATCGTGCTCGTCAGCGCGTTCGACGCTCTGGGGCTGCCTGCCGTCTCCCAGGTCCTCGAACAGCTCTTGCTGTGGATTCCGAACCTGGTCGTGGCGCTGGTCATTCTGGTCATCGCTGGCTTGGCCGCCAACGCGCTGGCCGGGCTGATTCGCGGCGCGACCGCGGAGGCCCATCTCGGTAATCCGGAGCTGCTGGCGACGATTGCGCGGGTGGCGGTGTGGGCGTTTGCCATCGTGATCGCCGTCAACCAGGTTGGCATTGCCACGACGCTGGTCAACACGCTGTTCATGGGGTTCGTCGGCGCGCTGGCGCTGGCACTCGGCCTGGCGTTTGGTCTGGGTGGACGGGAGACCGCGGGCGAAATTGTGGCCAACTGGTATCACGCTGGGGCCGAGGCGGCGCCGAAGCTCCAGGAGGCAGCCGACTCGGCACAGCGCGCGACGACGCATGACAATTCGACGCGGGTCGAGATCCAACGCTAGTGCCGCGCCCCTTGACACGAACGCCGGCACGCAGCGTGCGTCTCCTGCCGAGTTTGGTGAGGCGGATCTCCGCTCAGCACTGCTGTCGCTGTCTGCCAGCAACCTGGTTCGCGGCACCCGCGACTTTGTAGCGCGGGTGCTGGAGTCGATCCGACACAAGACAGCTTTAGACCCGGACGATGGAGGAACACCGCATGTCAGGACGCAGAGTGTCTCGGGCCGGCCATACCCCAGGCGAGCATGGTGGAGAGACGGAACCCGTCCACATTCAAGACACTGAGATCCTGGAGTTACATGAAGAGGAACTGGTGGCGCACAAGGAAACGCACGAACTGGGTGAGATCCAGGTGCGTACCGAAGTGGAGTCGGTCCCTGGCCGGCTGGAGGTTGACGCCCTTCGCGAGGAGGTGGTCGTCGAGCACGAGCCAGTCGGCGAGGTGGTCAGCGAGCGCGTGCCAGCCTGGGAGGAGGACGGTGTCTATGTCGTACCCGTTTACGAAGAGCGTCTGGTGGTGAGCAAACGGCTGGTGCTGCGCGAGCGAATTCGTATTCGACGCGTTGGCAGTACTGAGCGGCAGTTGTTCGAGGAGACGCTGCGTCGCGAGCGGGTGGTCGTCGACGATCCACAACAGACGGGTCGGGTGCGTGAGGTGTATCCGACGGACTCAGCGGCTGACGAGAAGCCTGAGGAAGAGCGCGATACGAGTTCCGGATTTCTCACGGGACTGGTGCGCAAGGCGCTGGAATAGTCCACCGAGTGGGCACAGGAGTTGCTGCCGGCTGCGTATCCGGCGCCAGGACACCTGTGCCCACGTTAACGACACTTTTGGAGGTATGCATGCAACGCGACTATTCGAGGCAAATCCACGAGGGTATGGAAGTCCTCGACACCGACGGTCAAAAGATCGGCATGTGCGGTGAGGATCTGGGTGACTACTTCAACGTAGACGCCGGCTTTCTGGGCATGACCGAGTACTACGTTCCGTACAGCGCGATCACCGACGTGAGCGACGATCACATCTTCCTCAATGTCCGCAAGGACCAGGTCGGCGACATGGGCTGGCACGAGCGTCCGGAGCGCCAGACTCGCGCCACCTACGCAGGAGGCGAAACCGACATCGACAACCGGCGCACGAACGGCGGGGCTGATCGCCTCCAGCTTCGCGAGGAGGAGCTGCAGGCGCGCAAGACGTCGGTTGAAACTGGCAGCGTGCAACTCGGGAAGGACGTTGTCGAGGAGGAGCGCACCGTGGAGGTGCCCGTGACTCGCGAAGAGGTCTACGTCGAGCGGCGGCCAGTCGACCGCCGAGTCTCGGGCGCGCCCATCAGTGACACGGAAACCGAGACTATTCGGGTGCCGGTGAGCGAGGAGCGTGTCGAAGTCGAGAAGCAGCCGGTCGTCTACGAGGAAGTGGAAGTCGGCAAGCGTGTGACGCAGGAGACGCAGCCGGTCACGGAGACGGTGCGCCGTGAGGAGCTGCGCGTCGACGAACACGGTGACGCCAACGTTCGCACCGATCGAAACACGTAAGCCTAGGCCTTTTTTGGCGCGCGTGCCAGGCAGCGGGCGCCTGGCACGCGTCGTGCTGGGCGTTGTCAATGGACGAGGCAGACCTGGAGGCCGAGCTCGAGCTCGCTGCTGATTTGAACCAGATGGTGCACGACATCCAGACGGGTTTCCACATGGGTGAGCCGCCGTCAGTCTGGATGGCGCGGCGGCGGCAGATCGCCGGGCTTCGACAGCGCATCCGGGTGATGCGCGCTCGGCACCTCGCCGGACTCAGGAATCCGTCGCCGCCGGGGCCACCCTTGATTGCTTGCTAGCAAGGGTCTTCCCGCGAGGGGTTGCTGCCATGCAACGTGCTGAGCCGCAGAAGCCTTGCTCAGCTCAGGAGTCGCATCCACTGTGGTCCAGTTCCCCGCGATGGTTCGGCGTGCGTTCATGCGTGTGAACGGGTCGCCTCAGCCGTTCAGTCCGATGTCGCACGCCAGGCGTCACGCTCTCGTGCGGCGGTCGCAGTCGACAGTAATGTGCCCGTACTGCGCCGTCGGTTGCGGGCAACTGGCGTACGTCAACCATGGTGAGCTCATCGACATCGAGGGCGACCCACGCAGTCCAATCAACGCAGGGAGGCTAGCGACCATCGACGTCGGGAGTAGGCCCGTAGATTGATCGGGCCGGGTGTGGTCGCGCCTCCATCAACCCGGCGGTGCTGTTTGCTGCTCTCGCAGGAGCGCCTCCACAGGGCTTGGCAACCGCGTTTCGAAGTCCAGCAGCTTCGCCCAACTCGGCGTCACGCTGATGCGCACCATCTTCTTGTACAGTCCGCGCACCTCCTTTTCGAAGGCGGGCATGCCCTCCGGCCCCATCTGCTTGGCCGACGCCTTGAGAAACTCATCGGGGACGCCGTCGACCTCCTCGAGTGTTGCCGTCCCGCGCACCAGCAGCACGTGCGGCGGAAACGTCACCGTGTCGATCGTCAGCGCCACGCCGGGGTTGACCGACAGCGCGCGGACTTTCGGCGAGCGCGGCACCGTGCAGATGATGAACTGCGCGCCATCCCAGTAGAAGCCGAGCGGAACGACGCGAGGCGTGCCGTCGCGTGCCGTATACGCCACGCGCGCTGGAATGCTGGAGTTGACCAGCTCCTGCGCCAGTGGATCGTTCAACACCTGGATGACCTGGTCGTGCTGCATGGCTGTCCTCGATAGATATGTGGGTGTGTCTGGCCTCAGCTACGTGTGGCTGCCTCCCACGCGGTGGGGCTTGCGTGGGCCAAGTGTTGCCGTCGGCATGGAGCGCAGGATGGTGGCGAAGCGTTGCTCGAGTGGCGTCGAGACGCCCGCGCCGTGCAATGCATCGACGACGTCGGCGACTTCGGCATGGCTGAGTCTCAGATAGACATGGTCGCCAATCACGCATGACTCAGGCTCGCTCGAGCGGCGAAGAGGTGTGACATTCCCCATGCCCTCGCACTGCGACGCAACACGCGTGCCACATATGTGCGGAGCGGTCGAGCCGGGCCTTTTTCAGGCCGGCGGGCGGCACAGCCCGGCCAGGGTCACGCCGACCAACCGTCGGACCGAGGCCTCGGACGTGAGGCTGCTGGCGCCTCCCAGCGCGTGCAGACAATAGCTGACGAGTTCGCGCTCCGGCACGTCGTCGCGCACCTCACCGGTCTGTCGCGCCGCGGCGCAAGCGCTTCGCCCGGTGAACTTAAGGGCCGGTTACGATGTGGCGGTCGCATGCGAAGCGATGGGAGCGACCTGGAGTTGCTACGCGTCGAGATCGAGACGATCTGGTCGGTCGACGAACGCGGGCGGA
>JAFAWJ010000905.1 GCA_019242065.1 Chloroflexota bacterium | reverse complement strand
GCGTTGACCAAGAAGAAGCTCCGCGAGCTCGAGCTGACCGCCGGCGCGAAGCCGCGCACCAAACAGGCGGCACAGGTCTGGTCAACAAACCGCGCGATCATCGACGCTGAACGCGCGCTCGCGCTGCAGGCCGAGGTGTCCTACCAGCGGATGATCACCGACCAGCAAGCCGGACGACCATCACGAAAAGTGGGCGCGAGCGCGACACCGGAGCGCGCATAAAGTAGGCCCTCGAAGGGCAAAGCTGCGCGGCAGACTGAAAGCTCCTGACGTCTGCACTTCGCTACGTCAGTCACCCGCGCCCACCCGACAACCTAACCCCTCACGGGCACGCCGACAAGTGCCGGCGATGACCGCGACTGCGCAAAATCGAGCGGAAACCACGCCAACCCCTGCCGCAGCGAGCGAACCGACGCCACCAGAGACGAATCTAAGCCCCCAACGACAGCAGCCGACACGATCGCACCCCTAACTTCTTACGCCCAGCCCTCTTGACTTTCATCGGTCGCCGGAAGGAGGGCCTCGCCTCCCGACTCGATCGGGCGCTCACCTAAGCACGCGCCTGCCTGGACGAGTACTGGCCGACCGCAGGCGCGCTCAAGAGCGATGACCGAGAACGCACGCGAGTGTCGCCAGGGCACGTGTGCCACCGGTCACACGCGTCGCGCTCAAGAGCCAGGGGTGCTTTCGGACGTCCGTCCGCAGGGCTCATGAGTTTGTGCTGACGCGTCGATACAAAGCGCACATCTAGCATATATGCTACATAAGTGATGAACGGCACAGACTGGACATTTGCTCCAACTCGGTGTATAGTCCGGTCGACTGTCCAAAGGAGATTTCATGGCTACAGCGACTCCAACTAAGCCGAAAGTGCTGCGCCGCGCTGAGGCCGCAAAGCGCCTCGGCGTCCATCCGAACACCCTGGCCGGCTGGGTCCAGCGGGGCTGGTTGAAGGGCGTCAAGATGCCCGGCGGCGAAACGCGCTTCCGCGAGGAAGACATCGACGAGCTGCGCGAGCGGATCTACGCCGAGTAGCCGTCCGTTGCCTCGCATAAGTTGAAGGCTCGCGTAAACGTGGGCCTTCAGCATGTCTGAACACGAGAACGACGGCTTCTACTGGGAACCACCGCCCAGCGACGATCTACGCCAAGGAGATTTGCTCTTCAACGTCCCGATCGCGCTCATGCCGCAGCGACCGCGCTTTGTCCTTGGCGAGGGCGACGCCGTCGAAACGCAGACGTTCGACGACTATCCGGAGAACGCGCCATCGGACCTGATCGTCGTGGAGGCGCGCTTTGGCGTGCTCGGCATGGTCGTGACACCCACCTGCCACGTCTCCGAAGGGGAGAAGGACGAAGACATAGTTGCCGTGGAACCCGTACAAGCGCTCAACCTGGTCGTGGGCGACATCACCGAGGCCCGCAACATCCGGGCGGGCAAGAACGTTCCCCTGCATGTGTTCCACCTTCCACCAACTGACCTCGGCGGAGAAATCGTCGGATTTCATGGTGCTGCCCTGCTCGACGGGCCAGCGTCGATGCTGAAGGACAATCTGCGCGACTACCGCCGGCTTGGCCTCTACGTCGAGTCCCGTATCAAGCTCCGCAAGGCGCTCGCCCGTTTCTGGGCGCTCGGCGACGCAGGCGAGAGCATTGAGCGGTCGATGCGTCCGCAGATCGAAAAACGTGCCTTGGAGGATCTGGAGTAGGACGCGAGTCCGTGGTATCCCGAGCGCGGCCTCGTCGCCTAGAACCCGTCGCGGTCACAACTCCACTGAATCTGCCGCAATCGCGAGCGCTGGGCGCACGCCGACTGCGGGATCGCACGGGACGGTTGAGCAGGATCCACACGCTGCTTACGCTTCGAGTGCGCCGCATCCGACGACCGATGCGGCCTACGGAGGGTGGATCGTCGCCAAACCAATCGCGGGATGCGAGGACGCGGACGGGGCGAAAGCGACAGTGCCGGACCTGACCGTCGAGTTTCTGGCCGAGGGTCGGCCCCGGCAGCATCCTGTTGATTGGAGCGGCGCCAATTGGGCGGCCGTTTTGTCATCCGCGCCAGGACGACGCCTTTGTCCAGGCGAGGACGACGCCGAGGACGCCGGCCACTCCAGCGGAGGCGAATGCCCCGGTGAACAGGGTGAGGTAGTCGGTGGCGGACCCGAACGTAGTGTTTGGGAAGTAGGTCGTCGTCAGCGCAGTGGCGGCTGCCACCAGCATCAGCAGGGTCACGAGCGCGAGCGTAAACAGCCCGACCGCGGCGGTTCGGCCGAAACCGGCCAGCGGACCGACCGCCACTCCACCCGCTGGGGCTGGATCAGCCGCCGTTGCGGCTAACGGCCTCCCCGCGGCTCGGATGGCGACCGCGGCGGTCAGCATCGCGGCGGACTCCGCGACGGCATCTTGTTGGACGAATAAGGCGACGCGCTCGAGCGTGGTTCGCATCGATCGGCCGACGTCATCGATCATTGACGCCGAGAGCAGTGGAAACAGCGCGCGCGTGTGGCCGATGAGTGCGTCCGCCTGCTTGCGGTGCTCCTCGCAGGTTATGTGCGGCAATAGTGCGCCCAACTGGTTGTTCCAGTCGTCGATCTGCTTGTGCGCCTGGTTGACCAGCGTGAGCAGCTGCTCGGCGGGGCTCGTCGCGACCTTTCCGTCCGTGCCGACCATGTCGGATGCATCGACCGGGCCGCCGGCCTTGTCAGCCTCGGTCCTCGCAGCAGCGTGCAGCGGCGCCGGCGGCGGGATCTCCACCGCCTGGGCCAGAGCTGCGGAAAGCTTCTCGCGAAGGCCGTGGACGGATTGCAGTCCGTAGCGCTCCATCCAGGTCACACGTGCGAGCTGATCGGCTTTCGTTAGGTGCCCGGCGCTGTCCCGAAGCCAATTCTCGAGATTCTCTATCGTGCCGACGTCGCGCCGTACCCGCGAATCGAGTAACGACTGCGCCACCCAGTCGGGCACCGCAGTTCCGCTGAAGTACAGCAGCGTCGCCGCGACCAGCAGCCCAAGGAGCGCTACGATCGTCGGCCACGGGAACCATGGGTTGCGCACGTTGAGCGTTAGCGCGACGCTCGCGCTTGCGCCCATCAACGTTCCGGTCGCCGCGGTTGCGGGCACGACACCAGTCACCTTCAGGCACCAGGGGGTACTGCCGAGCCCGGTGTAATGCTTCTGCTCGCTACTGCATTCTGCCGTCGGAAGCGGCGAAGCTCTCAGCTGGACGGTCCCGTCCTTGCTGATCAGGTAACTACTCGTCGGCGCCGGCCCGGCCGCCTCCACCAGCAGCGTCTCGTCACCGGACGTGCCGGGTCCCCGCGTAAGCTGGATTGTCAGCGGGACGGGCGCCGTGGTTGCGTCAGCAACAGCGTTCGGCGCGAACATGGCCAACATCGCCAACACCGCAACCCCGGCGAGCGCGCGCGCAAGCGTCATGCGTGGTGCCACTGGCTTGAATCGAGTCCCATCGCGAACAGACCGAGCAAGGCCGAGCGACCAAGCAGCGGTATCGATACCGACCCGAACAGGACATCGGCAGTTACCTGAATCCCCGCTACCTCGATCGTCATCCCGGTTAGCTGGGCGAAGCTGGCAGTGCCGTTGGCGGTGTTCACCGACACGGTGTGGAGTAGATAGGGGTTGATCCCGAGAATCGCTGC
>JAFAWJ010000894.1 GCA_019242065.1 Chloroflexota bacterium | reverse complement strand
CCAGCCCGCGCGCGTTTTCCGGATACGAGCCTTCGTTGGCCATGAGCACGGCCAGGCGGCCAATCTCCGTGTCGGCAACGGGAAAAAACGCGTCGAGCGTACAGCCATACAGCTCGACCCAGCGGTCCCAGACGTCATGCGGCGTGACCGAGTGCTCGACGGGATACAGCGTCGCCAGCTTGTAGTGCTTCAAGATGACCTCGCCCGACGGGTTGATGGCAAAGCCGATGTTGAAGAAGCGATCCGGAAACTCCGGGTGGCGCGCCTTGGCCTGGCCCATGATGAACGTGTTCCAGTGTTTGGCGAGATCGCCGAGGAACTGGGTTTCGGGCCCGGGCACGTCGATGGCCGTCTCGCGGGCGTACGTCGCGTGGTCCAGGTCGAAGACCTCGTCGGTGAAGCCCTGCAGGGCGCCCTCGGGGAGCAACACGAGGCGGACGGGCAGATCCAGGCTGGACAGCCAGGAGGCGGCCGCGATGAGATGCGCGAGGTGGTCCAGGTTGCGCTGGATCTCAGCCCGCTTTCGCACGCCGCGCACGGTCGGGATCAGGCCGACGGCCGTATACGGATCAGGCACCTCGCCAGGATACGATGGTCGCTATGCAGCAAAGCTCGACACTGGCCGCCGACGTCGCCCCGCGCGAGTACGCCGGCGGCAAGATGCTGGCCGCCAGCCACGATGGCGTGGGCGTGGTGACGTTCAATCAGCCGACCAAACACAACGCAATCTCGGTCGATATGTGGGGTGGCCTCGGCCAGATCCTCGACGAGTTCGCCGCCGACGACAGCGTGCGAGTCGTGGTGTTGACTGGCGCGGGGACGCGCGCGTTCGTCTCGGGCGCGGACATCAGCCAGTTCGAGCAGCAACGATCGAATGCCGACGCGCAGCGGGCCTACGACCAGCAGACCTCGATCGGTCGGGCCAAACTGACGAACTTCCCGAAGCCGACGATCGCCCGCGTGCGGGGCTACTGCCTGGGCGGCGGACTGGCGATCGCGATGCAGACGGATCTGCGCATCGCCGCGTCCGACAGCCAGTTCGGGATTCCGGCGGCCAAGCTCGGCATCGCCTACGGATTGGAAGGGCTGAGCAACCTGGTGTCGCTGGTCGGCCCGGCGAATGCGCGCATGATCATGTACACGGGCGAGCGCTTTGGAGCGGAAGAAGCATTGCGAATCGGGCTGATCAATCGGGTAGTGGCGCCCGAAGACCTGGAGACGCACGTCTTCGAGCTGGCGCAGATCATCGCCAACAACGCGCCGCTATCGGTGGCGGCGTCGCGACTGACGATCAGCCAGTTGTTGCTGGATGGCCAGGATCGCGACCCGGCGGCGCTCGCGAAGGCGTCGGCGGCATGTTTCGACAGCGCGGACTACCGCGAGGGTCGGGCGGCGTTTCTGGAAAAGCGCAAGCCCAGGTTCACGGGGCACTGAACATCCAAACGCGCGAGCCCATCGCCGTCATCTGCGCCCTCGACTGGGAGCTCGCCCACCTGCGCCGCTTGCTTGGCGAGGCTCCCCAGTCGTCACCCGACGTCGTCCTGGTCATCTCAGGCATGGGCATGGTCAGCGCCGCCGCCGCCACCCAGGCCACCCTCCTGCAATACGCGCCGCGCGCCATCCTCAACTACGGCTGCGTCGGCGCGCACCGTCTCGAGCTCCTCCCTGGCGACCTGGTCGTGGGTGAACACGTGGTGGCCTACGACAACTACCGTGAAGACCGCGACGGCAGCCTCGAGTACCACGGCATGTACTTCCTGGCCGACGGCCAGCAGCGCCACGTCGCGACACTGGCGTGTGACGCGGCGTTGCTGCAGGTTGCGCGTGAGACGGCAGCAGCCCTTGGCGATGCCCACGAGCCCTGGCCCGTCGAGCTCGGCTGGCCGGCGTCAGTCGCCCACCGCTCGCCGCGCGTCGTCTTCGGCACCGTCGCCTCGGCCGACCGCTGGAATCGTTCGCCCGCCTCCATCGCCGCCCTCGTCGCCCGCCACGACTCGGTGTGCGAAGACATGGAGGCCGCCGCCATTGGCCTGGTGTGCGCCAGCCACGACGTCCCGTTTTTGACCATCAAGGACATCTCCAACAACGAGCTGCTGCGGGCTACCTCGAGTGGCACCGCCCTCCTCGACGAGATCGGCAGCGGCCAGATCGCCCGCCGCGCGGCGGCACTCACGCTGGCGGTAATTCGCGCACTATCCTGCACCTGATGGCATCGACTCTGGAACGCCCGACGACACTCGATTCACGTCTTGACCTGCGGCCCTTCGCCAACCGCATGCGCACCGCGGCCGACGCGCTGCTCAGCAACCTCACTCGCGATCAGCTGACCAAAGCCCTGTTCGCCTTCGACGACGAGGACGAGCGCCGTGACTGGGATTTCATTCCCAAGTACCGCCCGCGCGGCCTGCCGCTGCGTGAGATGACCGACCGACAGCAGGTGCTGGCGCAGCAACTGCTGGCCTCGGCGCTGAGTCTGCCCGGCTACGCGCAGGCGGTCTCGATCATGGCCTTCGAAAACGTCCTGCGCGAGCTGAACGCGCCCCGCGCCGGACTGGCCGCCGCCGAGTTTCGTCACTCGGGCAAGTATCAGTTCAGCTTCTTCGGCGAGCCACATGCCGAGCAGACCTGGGCGTGGCGGATGGTCGGTCACCACGTCGCGGTCAACTTCACCATCGTCGATGGCCGCTACGTGGCGCCGACGCCGCTGCTGTTCGGCGCCGAGCCGGCCGAGTTCGGCGTGTTCAAACCGCTGAAGGACGACGAGGATCGCGGCTTTAGTCTCCTGGACGCGCTCGATGGAGGGCAACGCGAGCAGGCGATCATCCACTCGGTCGCCCCGCCGGACTTCGTCACGCGGGTGGTGAAGAAGCTCGGCGACGAGGAGCTGCCCGGCGACCACGAGCTCGGGTTCGATCACTACGTCATTTCGGACCACGATCGCGAGATGCTGAAGTGGATGCGCCACCGCGCGCGCGGATTGGCCGGCGGGGCGATGACGTCTCGTCAGTTTTCGCTGTTTAAAGACGTGATTGCCGGGTATCTCGGACGCTTGCCCGCCGAAGTGGCGGCGATGCACGTGGAGCGTCTGGAGAAGGGTGGCCTCGAAGAGTTCACCTTCGCCTGGGCCGGTTTCCCCGAACGCGGCAAGCCCCACTACTACCGCGTGCAGGGGCCGAGTTTCCTGGTGGAGTTCGAAAACGCTCAGGTAGGCGGTGGTGTGCCGGGCGAGGCGAACCACATTCACACCGTCTGGCGCGACCCCGACAACGACTTCGGCGATGATCTGCTCATGCAGCACTACGCCAGCGATCATCTGCCATACGTGGTCACGCGGACACAAAGCTCAAAGCCCGCGCAGTGACGTGAGCATGGCTGGAGCTTGCGCGTGTGAGGGGTCTAGCTCGAGCGTGCGCTCCAGCCACGCAATCGCCTCGGCGGGTCGCTCCAGGCGGTTCAGACACAGGGCCACGTTGAACGTCGTCCGCGCGTCCATGCCCACCAGCTCCAGCGAACGGAGAAAATACTCCAGCGCCTCGGCGTAGTCGCCGATCGTGTACAGCAGCACCCCAAGGCCCGCGGGCAGGTCCGACAGGTCCGAGTCGTCACCCATCGGGTAGTACATCTCCCACGACTCCGTCGCCGCCAGCCGCAGGTCCTGGGCGCCGGACCACGAAATATCCGGAAGCGAGTCGAGCAACAGCGGCAGGCAGCGCACGACGTAGTCGGGGTCGAACGCCGTCGAGCGCAGAAATGTCAGCAGCTGCCCGCGCTGCATGCTCTCGACGCGTTCGGTGAGCAGCCGCGTCGTAATGGAATGGTCGTCGGGTCCCGCCTGTCCAATCGCAGCCTCATACGCAAGCTGCGTCTCGGCAAAGTCGCCCTCCGGGCGGCCCAGCATAAACACCGACACGTTGAAGTTGGCGGGACTGCCGGGTGGATGCAGCACCGTCCCGCCCAGTCCCGCGACGTACTCTCCCAGCGCATGGAAGTTGACCGACAGCCAGAAGTGACTGTCGGTGCTGATCCCGCCGGAGGATTGCTCGCCCAGGTCGCCCTCGCGCGACGTGCCGAGGTCGCCAACGACAAACAGCACACCCGGCGGAGCAAGTTCGTGAAAGAACTCCACGCAGCGCATGCCCTCCACAGGGAACAGCAGGATCACGTTGTCCAGCCGCTGCCGATACCCGTCCAGGATGCGGTCGAGCGCCGGCTGCGCGTAGTACTCCGTCCGCGTCGGCTGCGACTCGAAGCTGACCTGCAAATCCCGCAGCGGTGTCGGCGCGTCACCCGAATCGGCCGACGCTGGCACTGGCGATCGGATCGTCACCAGGTTTTCGTACAGCACGCCACCGGCCACGCTGAAGCAGTCTTGCGGGATGCTGTCGAACAGATAATTTGCCACAACCAGCAGGGGATTGACGAGCTCACCCGGACGCAGCACCACACCGGAGTTGATCAGCCGGATCTCGGCCGGATGTGCCGCGTCGAACAGCGCGAAATCCACTACTCCGGAT
>JAFAWJ010001026.1 GCA_019242065.1 Chloroflexota bacterium | reverse complement strand
TTGTAGCCGGCCGATCCGCGCAGGTCGTCGAGCGGGTCGACTTCGTCGCGCACGAGCGCCGCGGCGTCGGTGATCGTGCGGGCATCCAGGCGCTGACCGCGCAGCGCGTTCTCCACGTTGCGCGCGTGGATCGGCGTGGTGGCCGCGGCGCCGAGCGCGACGCGAACGTCCTGACAGGTCTTGTCGGCATTTACGCGCAGTGCGGCGGCGACCGACACCGTGGCGTAGTCGTCCTGGGTGCGGGGCAGGAACTTCTTGTAGGTCACCCTGGTGCCCGCGGCGAGCGGCGGCAGGTCGATGGCGACCAGCACTTCACCTGGCTGGAGCGCGGTTTCGAAGTAATCGACGAAGAACTCGTCGAGCGGCAGGCGGCGCTCGCCGGATGCGCTGCCGATCACCGCCTGACCGTTCAGCGCGATCAGCATCGGCGGTGGGTCCTGCGCGGGATCGGCGTGCGCCAGG
This sequence comes from Chloroflexota bacterium, assembly GCA_019242065.1. The sequence goes on along the minus strand of JAFAWJ010001026.1, from coordinate 6,688 downwards.
TTGCCGCCAACCGTGCCCTGGTTGCGAATGCGAATGGTCGCGACGTGGGCGAAGTTTTCGACCAGCGCCGGGCAGAAGGCGCGCACCTCGGCCGATTTTTCGGCCTGGCGGTGGGTGGCCATCGCCCGAATCTGGAGACCTCCGTCATCCAGACGACGAATGCCGTTCAGGTCGGCGACTTTCTGCAGGCCGACGACGTGGCCGGGCTGCACGAGGCCCTGCTGGAGCAGCAGCACCAGGGCGGTGCCGCCGGCCATCAGGTGGGCGTCCTCGCCGTAGGTGTTGAGGAGATCAAAGGTCTCCTGTAAGGAGGTGGGAGCGTGATAGTCGAAGGAGTTCACGGTGGCTCAGAGATGCAGGTTACCGCCGCGGCCGACGGGAGAGGCTTGAGGTTGCGGGATTGACAGCTCTGCTTCTGTCGATGATTTCACACATAGGTGGAGACGTGATCGGTCCGAGACACATGAACACCGGGACAGCTGATGGCCAATGGCTAACAGCTAACCGCTTTACGGCGTCGTCGCCAGGAAGGACTGGATGCCGTCGGCCAGCGCTTGGGCCAGGCGCTGGGGATCGCCGATCAGGTACTGACGATCCGTGGCATTGGTCAGGTACGCCAGCTCGATGATCGCCTGGGGCACGCCGGGCGCGACCGCGTGGCAGTAGCGGCGCGCATTGAAGGCGTAGTAGTAGCGCATGCGCAGGCTGATGTGTGCGTCATCGCGCGGCAGCTCGGTCTCGGCGCCGTAGGTCTGGGTGATGGCGTCGACGAGCCGACCGTCGACGTCGGGAATGGCGCTGAAGCCCGGGCCGGCGACCTTGAAGCCGCGGTCGGCGCCAGTGGTGTCGCCGTCCGCGTGAATGGCCACGAACGCATTCGCCTCGTAGCGAGGTGGGGGGGTCGAGGGCAGCACGTCGGTCTGGATGCCGCTTGCCTCGAGCACCGCGGCGGTGCGCTGGGCGACGTCCAGGTTGACCTGCCACTCTTGCTTGCCGCCGCCGCTGGTGCCGGGCTGCAAGCCGTGGAGCTCGGGCGGCACCTGGTCGACCAGCCAGTGGCCCGCTTGCAGGCCGACGCGCTTGGGACCGGGCGGGTCGTAGAGCGGGACTGGCGGCAGGGGATCGTGGAACTGGCTGAAGGCGCCCGGGCTGGCGGCGCCGGAGCCAGGGATGGGCAGCGGCGGTGGCGGCGGAGCGTTGGGGTCGCAGCTGGCGAGGCCCGGCACGTCTTGCGAGGCGTCGGCGCTGGAGCCCTGCGAGGTGTCGGCGCTCGAAGCGGTCGGAGCGGAGCCTGAGCCCTGCGAGGTGTCCGCGCTCGAAGCGGTCGTATCCGTGCCCGAGCCTTGCGCTGTGTTGGTTGGCGAAGTGATGTTGTTGGCGGCCGAAGACGTGGTGTCGGTAGCCGCGGCAGTGGTGTCGGCCCTGGCGGCCGGGGTGGCACTCGTGTCGGTACCCGACGTGGGCGTACCACTCGTATCCGTACTTGCGGCTGCCGTGCTCGCACCCGAGGAGGACATCGCGACGAGTGTGTCGGGCGTCGATTGAACCGTCGGCGTCGCCACGGGTCCAGTTTGCGCCTGGCTCGGCGCGCCACTGCACGCGGTCACGCATACGACCATCAGCGCCACGCCCACGCGCAGCATCCGCCTCACGCTGCGCGAGAGTACGACCTGCGTGTCCGAGTGTGCTAGTTATTCACAGAGCATGGGCAATCACTTTTCATCGCACTCGTCAGGTCGCAGGTTGGACCGTCGTTCGGTCGTCGTCGGCGGCGTGGTCGGGTTTCTGCTAGCGGTCGCCATCGTTGCCGGCGGCCTGGCCATCGCCCCGCGGCACGCGACCGCGCAGCAGGCAGCCACGCCACCTGCGGTGGTCGCCGCCGCGCCAGCGCCGGGCACCATTGCCGCCGTCGCGCAATCGGTCGGCCCAGCTGTGGTCAGCGTGCGCACCGACCAGGGCCTGGGCTCGGGGGTGATCTACGACCCGAGCGGTTTGATTCTCACCAACGCGCACGTGATCCAGGGTGCCCAGAGCATCACCATCGGCCTGGTCGACGGTCGTCACTTTGCCGCCAACGTGGTCGGCGCCGACACCGGCTTCGACGTGGCAGTGTTGAAGATCAGCGGTTCGAACCTGCCCGCGGCGACGCTCGGCGATTCGGGCAGCCTGCAGGTGGGCGACCCGGTGGCCGCCATCGGCAACCCCTTCGGCTTCGATCACACGCTGACCTCGGGGGTGGTCTCGGCGCTCAATCGGCCGGTGTCCGAGGGGCAGGGCAGTTACAGCCAGCCGATGATCCAGACCGACGCCGCCATCAACCCGGGTAACTCTGGTGGACCGCTGCTGGACATGAACGGTCAGGTCATGGGCATTACGACGCTGGTGGCCTCGCCGCAGGGCATTCCCGCGGAAGGGCTGGGGTTCGCGGTGCCGATCGATACGGCCAAACGGGTGGCCGATCAGCTGGTGCAGTCGGGCAAGGTGACGCACAGCGGGCAGCCGTATCTCGGGGTGGCGCTCGCGGACATCAACCGGCCGGATACCACGCCCGGCTTTCCAGGCTCGCCTGGGGTGCCGGGTTTGCCTGGCTTGCCCGGACAGGGCGGCGGACAGCGCGGGCAGCCTCCGGCGCCGACCGCGCCCACTGGCGTGGACCATGGAGCGCTGGTCACCGACGTGCAGGCCGGCGGGCCGTCGGCGATGGCGGGGCTGCAGACGGGCGACGTCATAGTCAGTTTTGATAGTTACGATATTTACAACCCCGATGAGCTGCTGCAGCGGCTGGTGCTGCACAACCCTGGGGATCAGGTGCAGGTGGGTGTCATTCGCAATGGGCAGCAGAGCACGCAGTCGCTGACGATTGGCGAGGCGCCAGTGCAGTCGTCGTGACGATCGCGCGCTGGCTATTCGTCTGCGGCGGCTAGTCGATGGGCCGCAGGGTGGCGGTGGCTTCGCTGAAGGTGCGGCGCAGGCGGACGAGCGTGAGGGCTAGCAGGAGGGCTGAGGCCAGCAGGGCGGCCAGGCCGATCGCGCCGAAGGCGTACGCGCCGCCAAAGGCATCGCCCAGGCTGCCCGCGGCGGGCGCACCCACGGCGCGGCCGCCGAGCACGGTCGTTTCCCCGAGCGCCGCCGCGACGGCGGTGCGGTCGCGCCCCAACCAGCCAATCAGCGCCAGCTCGGCCCCCAGCCGCGTACCGCTGGCGCCCATGCCCAGCGTCGACGAGGCCACCACGAACGCGGGCGCCCAGCCAACAGCTAGCGCCGAGGCGAAACTGCCAATCACCAGCACCAGGACGCCCAGCCCCAGAATGCGGGTCGACGACTGGCGGTCAGCCAATCGACCAAACCCCAGGAACCCGATACCGGCCACGGCGGCGCCCGCCGTCAGCAGCATGCCCGCGCCGGCCAGCGGCTGGCCCTGGTGGACGAGCTCGCCCGGCACCAGCGCCGCGCGGCCGGCATCGGCGGCGCTCGCCAGGCCGAGGGCCATGATGGCCTGCCACGGCAGGCCGCGACCCGCCAGCGCGGTCCAGCCCGGCCAGGCGCTGCGGGCTGGCAGCCGGCCGAAGGTGGCGATAGGCAGCATGAGCAGGCTGCCGAAGGCAAACATGCCCAGCACGGGCGCCACGCCGTAGGCGTCGGTGAGCGAGCCGCCGATCCACGGTCCGAGCGCGCCGCCGGCGCCGCCGGCGAGCCCGAGCCACGCCAGGGACCAGCCGTCGCGCCCTTCCTTAGACGCACCGATGACCAGGGCAGGCATGCCGACGTACACGGCCATCGTCGGCAGGGCAGAGAGGACGAAGATGGCCATGAGCTGATCGCTGTCGAGGCCGCTCAGTCCGATCAACGGCAGCGCCAGGAGCGCCAGTAGTCCGATCTGGGTAATCGACCGCGCGCCGTGGCGGACCGTCAGGGCTGGCAATAGGAGCGCGGCCGGCAGACGGCTGATCTCACAGATGGCGTACAGGACGCCGAGGACGCCGGTCCCGGCGCCGTCCTGGGTCAGGCGCTCGGCGACGACCGCGGACCAGGCGGCCGAGCCCAGATTGAAAGCAAAAATGGCCGCCAGGATCGGCACCAGGCCGACGCGCAGGCTCAGGTGCGGGGACAGGCGGGCGCGCATCCGGGACGGCACGGCAAAAGGTGGTGCGCAGTTATGCCACGCGAGCGTGGTGGGACAAAAGAATGCGAGCCACCCAAGCGCGTTGCGAAGCCGTTGAAACTTGCGCGGGGTGGCATACGCTAGCTGGTGTGTTGAAGGGACAGCCTGTCCACGTCGCGCGGGCGACCGTGGCCTTTCCTGGACCTGGGCTGCAGGTCAATGGGCTCGAGGCGGTCGCCGACGGGCTGTGGCTGTGCGACCAGCAGGATAACCACGCCTACCTGGTCGACTACGACGGACACGTGCTCACCAGCTTCCCCAGTCCGGCGCGCAACGCCAGCGGGATCACCGTCGGGGCGGGCTCGGTGTGGATCGGGTCGAATACGGCGCCGTGGCTGATCTTTCGCCATGATGCCCGCACGGGTCAATGCCTGGCGTACCTGCAGCTGTCGGGGCCTGGCGGCGTCCACGGTCTGCAGTGGCGACCGTACGCCGCCGACGAGCAGCCGCCCTCGGCCACGGCCCGTGGCCCCGAGTTGCACCCGACCGCGCCCGCCGGCCACGCCAATGCGGGACCCGGCGTCAGCGGCACACTGTGGGTGAGCCGGCCGAGCGGTCATCGCATCGAGCACATCGACGCCGAAACTGGCGAGGTGCTCGGCTCGATTCCCTTCACGCCCGACCGCTCGCACGGCATGTACTGGGATACGACCGACGCCACGTTGAGCGTGGCCGAAACCAACTTCGGCCACATCTATCGTTTCGAGCCGCGCTCGGGCGAGCTCCTCGCCGAGTGGCAGGTCGAAGGTCCCGAGGTGCATGGTCTGAGCCGCGGCGAAGATGGTCGCATCTGGATTGGCGACGCCTCGACCAATACCGTGCTTCTCACCGCCCGCTGAAGCGGTGGCGTTTCCGGAAGGCTTCCTGTGGGGCGCCGCCACGGCCGCCCATCAGATCGAGGGCAACAACACCCACAGCGACTGGTGGGACGCCGAGCAGTCTGGCCGGCTGCCGCACGCCTCGGGCGTTGCCTGCGACTCGTGGAACCGCTGGCGCGACGACATTCGTCTGCTCTCGGAGATCGGTCTCAATGCTTACCGGCTGTCGGTGGAGTGGGCACGGATCGAGCCATCACCCGGCGAGTTCGACCAGGACGCCCTGGACACGTATCGGGCCCAGCTCGAAGCGCTCCGCGAGGCCGGCATCGAGCCACTGGTCACCCTGCACCACTTCACCAATCCGCAGTGGCTTGCCGAGCGCGGCGGGTGGGCCAACCCGAACGTGGTGCCGCGCTTCATCGACTACGCCGCGCGGGTCGTCGATCATCTGAAAGACCTGGTCCGCTGGTGGGTGACGATCAACGAGCCCAGCATCCTGGCCTTGAAGTCGTATATCGACGGCAGCTGGCCGCCCCAGGAGCGCATGCACCTGCGCAACTACGTACGCCTGCTGCGCCACGCCACGCGCGCGCACTTCCGCGCCCACCGACTGATCCACCGCGCGACGCCTGAAGCCATGGTCAGCATGGCCTTCGCCATCTGGCCCATGCAGGCACTGCGGCCGTGGAGCCCGATCGATCGGACGATGGCCGTCCTGGGCGATTGGCTCTGGCAGGGCCGCGTGATCCGACGCTCGATGCCAGCGCTGGATTGGATCGGCGTCAACTACTACAGCCGCACGCTCGTCGGCTGGCCGTGGCCCGCCAATGGCTCGGCTGGCTCCCGCGAGCGGACGGATTTTGGCTGGGAGATCTACCCCGAAGGGCTGTACGCCGTGTTGCGCCGTGTCGGGCGCTTCGGCAAGCCGGTGGTCATTACCGAAAATGGCATTTCGGACGCCGACGACGACCAGCGGCCCGCGTACATACGCGCCCACGTCCAGCAGATGCAGCGCGCCGTCGAGGCCGGCGTCGACCTGCGTGGGTATATGCACTGGTCACTCCTCGACAACTTCGAGTGGGCCGAGGGGTACGAGCAGCACTTCGGGCTGGCGACCCGCGAGCGGGTCCTGCGCCACAGCGCCCAGCTTTACGGGACGATCGCGCGCGCCAACGGCGCCGATGACGACGACGACGGCGTGCCGGGCACTTTCTCCGTTACCTGATACGCAAGCGAGCGACCAAACAACAAACGGGTGTGCGCGTCCAGCGCCGGCAGCGCCACGCAGGCCAGACCCGTCAGCGGCAGCAGCGCAAAACCGGGCAAGCCGCCCAACAGCGCGCCCAGGTGCGACTGCTCGCCCGAACGCCATTTCAGCCACACGTCACCCAGGATCGCCAGCACGAGCGACGGCAGGCACAGCCCGAGCAGCGTCGAGTACGCCGCGCTTTGCCACACCCCGATCGGCGAGTGGGCCCAAACCTGGTTGATCAGCGGCGGGAGCATGCCGCCCAGGGTCAGCAGGAACCAGTGTGAGGGCCACACCAGGTGCTCTTCGACGTACCAGCCGACGCGCTGGAACCGCATGTAGGCGGGGATGTGCTGTGCCTGCAGGGTGCGCAGCGTCAGGTACGGCACGTCGGAAACACCCCATGCCCAGCGACGGATCTGCTGATACGTTCCCGTGGTCGACTTCCAGACGTTCACG
>JAFAWJ010000629.1 GCA_019242065.1 Chloroflexota bacterium | reverse complement strand
TCCAGGGCGAACACGTGGCCGACGGTGCTGCCGGTGTAGAGCGTGCCAGTCGCGTCCACGGCGGGCGAACTATATATCGAACCGACGATCGGATATTGCCAACGCAATGAGCCGTCCGCCCGATTCAGGGCGTACATGCCGCCCTTGTTGGCGCCGAAGTACAGCGTCGAGTTGTCGGCGCTCAGCGCGGCGGTCGTCCAGATGCCGGCGATCTCGGGCTCGGCCTGGAACATCCACTCCAGTTGACCGTCGGGCGTGACCGCGTAGAAGTTGCTGTTGTTGGCGCCGACGTAGATCGTGCCGTCCGGAGCGATGGTGGGCGAGGCGCCGCTGCCGATGCCGTCGGCGCCGGCGGGTGGCGAATGGCTGACGACGGGCTGGCCCTTGCCCGGATACTCCGCGAAGCGGAACGTCCAGCGCACGCTGCCGCTCGTGCCACCAGCCATTGGCGCGGCGATCGCGTACAGCTTGCCGTTCATACTTGCCACGTACACCGTTCCGTCGGGACCAAGAGCCGGGGATGCTTTCAGCGTGGGCCCGGTCTGCGCCGTCCACGCGACGTCGCCGTCGGGGGTGATCGCCGACAGGCGGCCTTCGCCGCCCATGGCATAAATCGTGCCGTCGGGGCCGAGCGTCGGCGACGACGTCTCGCGACCGGGGCCTACGTCCACTGACCACAGGACGACCGGGTCGATGCCACTGGTTGGCGCGCGCAGAGCGTACAGCGTGCCCTCGGCGTTGACCGACGCGCTGTCCGTGCTGAACCCGACGTACACCGTGCCGTCGCGACCGACCGCGGGCGTCGCGTGCCAGGACGAGCCGCCCTGGGGATGGAAGCTCCAGCGCGCGGCGAGCTGGTTGCCGGCGCCAGCCGGGTCGCGCAGGGCAAACAAAGTGCCGTTGTGCAGGCCGATGTAGGCCGTGCCGTCGGGACCGATCGCCGCCGAGCTCTGGATGTCCGCGGTGCCGAAGATCGGATCAGGCGTCGGCACGATCGAGGTGTCAAAGGTGCGCAGCAGCACCGGCTGGCGCGGGCCGACGTACGGGCTGCGGCCCGAGTGCGCGGCGTCCATCTGGTACATGGGCCGGCCGACGAGGTCGGGACCGAGCGACGTCAGATTAGGACTGGGGCGCGGGGCGCAGGCGGTGGCGGCGAGGATCAGGGCGCCGATCGCGAGCAGTCCCGGACGAATGCCCAGCACCCGAGTACTGTGCGGCGTCGCCGTTGCGCGGTCGTTGCGGGCTGAGACCTGGCGGTTGAGTTTCGGTTGCGACGCGAAGGAGGGCTTGCGATTGCCATTGACCCGCGGTCGACAACCGTTAGTTAAGAGGGTGTGGGGCCTGCTCAACAGCGCCTAACCCGTGCTCGTGCTGAGTGATGAGCTTGGGGTGGTCCGCACCACCGACAGCGCGGCGATGAGCGTGTCGACGGCCAGCTCGGTAGGCACCTCCCCGAGTGTCGCGCCACCGGCCTGGCTCGTCCGCATCTGGACGCGGTGGCCGTGGATGCACGAAGTGGTGCTGCCGTTCGCCTTCACACGACTACTGCTGCTGGTCGTGCTCCTGTTTGCGCGGGTCGGCCCGTCAGTGCCGACCGACGACAAGTTGTGGAGAGGCAACCCGACGCCACTGGCGTGGCTCAACGCCTTCGACGGTTGGGATGCCGGGTACTACCTGTGGATTGCGCGCGACGGCTACGTCTACAACCCGTCGGGGGATTCCAGCGTCGCGTTCGCGCCGCTCTATCCGCTGTGCATGCGGCTCCTGAGCCTGGTGCTTGGCGGACCGACGAACGGCGCACTGCTGATCGCGGGGTTGCTCATCTCGAACATGGCCCTGTTGGTCGCGCTCGGCTTCGTTGTCGCACTCCTGCGGCTCGACCACGGAGAACTCGTCGCAAGGCGTGTGGCGCTGTACCTGCTGGTCTTTCCGGCGACGGTCTTCCTGTCGGCGGTGTATCCGCACTCACTGTTCCTCGCGTGTTCGGCCGCCGCGGTCTACTGTGCGCGCCGCGGCAACTGGATGCCTGCAGGGGTCCTTGGAGCCCTCGCGGCGCTGGCCCGGCCGTACGGCGTACTACTGGCTGTGCCGCTTGCCTACGAATACACGACGCAGGCGGGCTGTCGGTTCGATCGCTTGCGCCGCGATGGGCTGGCCCTCGGCCTGGTGCCGGCGGCATTTGCGGCCTGGGCAGCGTTCTTGTGGGCGCTTTCAGGCAATCCGTGGCTGGTGCTTTCGGCTGGTGAGGAGTGGGGGCGTCGACTGGCGCCGCCATGGGAGTGGATGAGCACGGTGCTATCGGCCCCCGTCCCACTGTATGCCTATCGCAACTCGCTGATTGAGGTCGGCTTGAGCATCCTTTTTTTCGTCTTGCTCGTGGCGTCGTGGCGGGTGGCCAGGCCGAGCATCGCGCTGTTCGGGAGCCTGCTGTTCGTGCCCATGATCTCGACGGGCTTTCTGGCTTCGACGTTGCGCTACGACCTGGAGTTGCTACCTGCGTTTGTCGCGCTGGCGGCGGCAGGAACGAAGTATCGCGCGGTCCACTGGGGGTTCTTGGTGGTCGCCACACTCCTGGGCGTGGCATGCATGGCGATGTTCTCGCTGGGCTACTGGGTGGCATAGCAGGCGAGGGCCGGGAAAGCCGTGGCAATCGTCGCCAAAGGCGGCGTTGTGCACGTTCGGTCAGCGCCAAAAGCGCGCGGGATGCACAGTGAGGACCAAGCCTCTCTAACGCATCGCGGGCAATGCGAGGGCGAACTGCAGCGCCTCGTCGAGTTCGCCTAGTTGATCGGCGTCTAACGCACCGACGCGCTCCAGCAGATTGCTCAGTCGGATGGTGTACAGCTCGTCGACGTTGGCCACTGAGCGGTGGAGCAGACCGTTGTGCTCGTCGAGCACCACCTCGACCGGGATGCCGCGGATGCGGGAAGTCACCAGCGCGACGGTCGCTTTGCGCCGCAGCAGGTAACTGCCGTCGCGCGAGACCAGCACGACCGGGTGCGGGCCGCCCGGAACATCTGCCCACCAGATCTCACCGCGCAGCACACCATTCTTTCCATTCCGCGTAGGCTGCTGGGCCACCCATCAGCGGCAGCTCCGCCGCCTCTTCCGCGACCCGCAGTTCAGCAGCCGCCTGGCCGGCGAGCGCGTCGCCAATCGCGTCGGGCTGGTCGACGGGGGGGTATTCGGCGTAGCCGCGCGTGTAGGCGGTCGCCCTGGCATGCAGCACGGCGTCGCGTAGCACCCGGCTGACGAACGCCGAATTGGATTCCTCGCTGTCCGGCCGTAAGAGGCGGGTGGCGTCGGCCCAGATCTGGGTCGGTACGCTGACCGACAACTTCTTGACACCACTCGACATACCAAGAGTGTACCCTCAGTGCACCGTGCCGCAGACCACGCCCGCGGGCTTGCTTCATGAGAGCGTGGTGCTGGATTGGTCCACCTTGTGGCTGGTCACGGTCCCGTCGGGGGCGTGCAGCTCGATCATGCGCGTGCTGGGGTTGGCGCTGATTTCCAGGGCGCTGCCCGTCCAGTGCAGGTGGGTGCCGTCGTACAGGGTGAAGGTCGACTCGCTCGGACCCGACGGACCGCTGGGCATGATGCGGATCACCAGGTCGCCGCTCCAGGTAGTGACGCCTGAGGCCGGGTCGGCCGGGACCAGTGAGTCGTAGGCCGGCGCCAGCGGGACGATCGCGCCGGCGCGGGCGAAGACGGGCGGGCCGCTGCCGTCCAGCGGCGCGTCGACGGTCACCTCCTGGCCGCCGGCGTAGATCGTCCCGCGCCAGTAATCGACCCACGTCCCCGACGGCAGATACACCGTGCGCGTCGTGGCACCCGCCTCCACGACTGGCGCGACCAGGAACGTCGGTCCCAGGAAGTACGACTGCTCTTCCTGCCAGGCGCGCGGGTCGTCGGGGACTTCGAGCGGCATGAAGCGCATCAGAGGCAGGCCGGTGCGGTTAGCGTCGTCGGCCAGGCTATACAGGTAAGGCACCAGACTCGCGTGCACGCGCGCCCCTTGCTCGAACGTGCCCAGGGTGCCGTCGTCGAGCCACACGTCGATCGGCGAGCGGGGGTGATCGCCCAGGTGGTCGCGCAGCAACGCCGTCCAGCTCGCCAGCTGGACCCAGCGCAGCCAGAGCTCACGCTCCTGGTCGTGGCTCAGGTCAGCCTGCACGTAGCCGGCGACCTCCGTGTGCCAGTACGGAAAGCCGGCCAGACCAAAGGACAGCGCCGCCGGCACCATCGACTGCAGCCCCTCGGGACCTTCCCAGCGCATCACCGCGTCACCGTTCCACTGCGCGCTCTGGAAGCGCTGGGCGCCCAGCGCGCCGGAGCGTAGCAAGATCCCGAAGTCACCGTTCGGCCGCGCGGTCGAGGCGGCGTTCCAGGCCGACTGCGCGTACAGCAGGGGATAGCGGTTGTGCGTCTGCAGACCCGAGGTGCCGTCGGCCAGGCTGGCGTCGGCGGGGATGAGCTCACCCAGGTCGAGCATGCCGCCGTCGTAGCCCAGATCGTTCAGCGCCCGATGCCACGAACCGGTCCACCACACGGAGGTATCAGGGTCGGTGTAGTCCAGCCAGGCGACCTGAAAGTCGGGATGCACGTAGATGCGACCGTCCGCGCGGCGGACAAGGAAGCCGTGCGTGGCGGGCTCCAGGAAATTCGGCCGGTCGGTATGAAAATCGGCGGTGAAATAGTTGAGCACCTTGAAGCCGAGCGCGTGCAGGCCATTGGTGAAGCCGCGCGGGTCCGGATAGGGTCCGGCCTGACGACCCGCGAACGTGACGACCGGCCAGCCGAGGTTGGCATCCGAATCCATGGCGTCAAAACAGAACACCGCCGAGACCGGCACCTTCAATTCACGCAATTTCTTCATCTCGGCGGTCACCGCGTCCTGACCACCGACCGAAGTTTTCCACACACCAAACAGCCACGGCGGCGGCAGGGGCGGCAGTCCGGTCAGCTGGGCGTTGCGCTGGACCAGGTCTTTGAGCGTCGGGCCGTAGGTGATGAGCAGGCTGGCGGCCGGGGCGTCCTGCTGCCACGCCCAGCGATCGCCTTCGGTGACGGCCAGGTCGAACCGGGACCGCTCGAAGCGCTCGAGCGCGAAGCCGTGGCCGTAGCTCGACAGCAGCGCCGGTATCGGCGCGTAGGTGCTGGAGCCGTAGCCCGCAACGCGACGATCGTTCGCCCACGTGTCGACGGTTTTGCCGCGCTGGTTGACGGCGTCGAAGCGCTCGCCGAAGCCCACGAACCGCTCGTCAGATGGGCTCATGAACGCGCCGCCGATCGACGCGGCGTACGCCGCGGTGTCCGGGATGACGGTCATGCGTAGGGCGCCGGAGCCAAGGGCGCGGACTTCGATGTTGATGGCGGTCGCGGGATCGTCGGTTTCGGCGGCCATCTGCACCACGTCGGTGCTGACCACGTTGAAGCTGGCCAGGCGGCGGGCCTGGCGGAGATCGCCGTCGGCGGAGCGAAAGCCGATGGTCTGGTCGGCCGCTTCGTCCCACAGGGTGTTGCCATTTGGATCCAGCAGGGACATTTGCCACGGGTCGGCGCGCACCAGCAGGGTGAGTCCCGCCAGGCTGACCTGCTGATCGCCAGGTCGCGCGTCGCCAGAGGCGATACCGGCGATGCCCTTCAGACCGGCCGCGGTGCCGAGCGCAACGGCCCCCAGCGCCAGGAGGGCACGCCTGGTCAGCGGAGCGGACACACGTCAGTCCGGGAGCTCGAGGTTGAAGCGATCGAGCGCGACGGCGTTGTCGTCACCGCCCACGAAGACGCCAACGCCACCCTGGGCGAAGGTCTTGTCGGTCACCTGCGCAATGACGCTGCCGTTGACGCTGAACGAGAGCTGGTTGCCGACAGCGCGGACCAGGAGATCGTTGGGCGAGCCGCCGGAGCGCACCGCGGACGACGGCGTCCAGGGCACCAGATCGACCCAGTGATCGCCGTCGCGTCGCCACACGCCATATTCGCCCAGATCGCCGGTTTCCAGCACATAAGCGTTGAAGTCCTGGTTGACGCCGTCGAGCGGCGCCGGCCCCTGGTTGCGCAGGATCAGGCCGTAGCCACCGCCGGGCGGTCCGCCGGTTTTGCGGAACGTCGCGCTGAGGATGACGTCACCGAGGTCGTGGTCGATTGGCACGCCGACCGCGACGAAGCGCATGGCGTCACTGGCGAGCAAGCGATAGGCGCCGTCGCTCCAGCCGGCGTACGGCTGGTGGTCGAGCCAGCCGTCGGCGGCGCCGGAGGCAAAGCGGACGTCGCGCACGGAATTGGGATCGGAGGTGGCGGACGGATTGGTGGCTGAGTACGCGCCGGCGGCCTGGCGTGGTGGAGCGGCGAGCGACTGGGACGTGGGTACGCCGGGCGGATTGACGGCCGACGGCACCTCGGGACTGGCAAGTAATTGGGGAGCGGCGAGAGCCGCAGGCGTGGGGTTTTCAGCGGGCTCCGCGGCGGCCGGCCTCGGTGTGGATCGACCGCGCACGGCAGGCCAGGCGAGCTGACCGACGAGCATGAGCAGGGCGAGGCCGGCGGCAACCGCGGTGGCGATCTTTACGGCCCTACTGCGGCGCGCGGCGGGGTCGTCGGCGACTGGCGGCTGGGCGGCTTTGGGCGGGACGACTTTCGGAGGCTGCGGCCGAGGCGGGGCGGACCGCTCGGGCTGAGGGCCAGAGGTGATCTGCATCTGGCTGGCGGCGGCCAGGCGGGCGGCGACGCCAGGCGGGATCTGGGGGCGAGCCGCGGGCGGGGGGACGGCACGGAGCGGCGCTGGGCGAGGTGCGGCGGTCGACGGACTGGCTGGATCGCCGGCCGAGAAGCCTGCTTGAGCCGCCGCGGTCGACGGACTGGCTGGATCGCTCGCCACAACACCTGGCCGCGCCGAAGACGAAGCCGGATTCCACGAATCGCTCGCCCAGGCACCTGACGCAGCCGCGGATGAAGACGCATTCCACGAATCGCCAGCCGCCACGGCGGCTGGAGTGTGCTGCGCCAGCTCGTCGGCGAGCGGCGCCCAGGTCTGAGCACTGCGGAAGCGGGCACACGTCGTATAGCGCCCCGACAGGCACAGCTCGCGCTGGTCCTGCGCCGACACCAGCGCCGCGGAGCCGCTCGCGTAACAGCGGTGCATCGCCGTCGTCCGCGAGTAGCGGTGCTCGGGATCGTCCGCGAAGCCCAGGTGCGGGCAGGCCACCTCGGCGTGTTCGTCGGCGACCACCGTCCCGTTGGTCGCCGGAAAGTCGCTGCTCGTGATGCGCGTCAGCAGTTTCGTCACGTCGGCGGGCCCGACGTCGAGCGTGCGCTGTGCGTTCGGCGTGCCCTCGATAAAGGCGTACTCCGCACCGCCGAAGTCCAGCGCGCAGTGGGCGACCGCGTCGAGACCGTGCGTGTCGCCGCATTCGGCGGCGACCAGGCGGCCGTCGTCAAACGCGAGCCGGCTCGTGGCCGTGCCTTTCGTCAGATGCAGCGTGCCCGTGTGCCGCGGCTCGCCAATCGACTGCACCACGGCCAGCAGGCTGACGTTGGCGAGCGAGCCCTTCAATGTGACCACAGGCGCTCGCTGCTCGTGCGCAATCGCATCATCCTTCGAGGCACGCCCGCCACCGACGGACTCGCCAACACCGTCGTCGGCCTAGCTGTTTTGTCCGGCTGCGGGATACGGACCAACACGCAGTGGTTCAGCCTATCCAATCGGCGTTGAATTGCTGCCAGAGGCCGGTTG
>JAFAWJ010000623.1 GCA_019242065.1 Chloroflexota bacterium | reverse complement strand
ATCATGACGTTTTCTGAGTTCGGTCGACGCGTGAAGCAGAACGGGTCGAATGGCACGGACCACGGGACGGCGGAGCCGATGTTCATCATTGGCAACAAGGTCCAGGGCGGGCTATACGGGACGTACCCGTCGCTGGGCGACCTGGATAGTGACGGCAATCTGAAGATGAGCGCGGATTTCCGCTCGGTGTATGCGGGCATGCTCAAGGACGTGGTGGGCACCGACCCCGCGCCCGTGCTCATGGGAAGCTTTCCCCCGATCGACGTTCTGCGAGCGTGAGGCTCCTGGGATCGTTACTGGCGGGAGTGGTGCTGAGCGTGCTGACCACAACCGGTGGCTCAGCGCAAGCGCTCGGCCCGTCCGTGGCGATCTCCATCGTCCAGCCCCGCGACCAGTCCAGGTGGGGCTATACGCCGACCACCCGCAAGGTCGCGCCCGGCACGTGGGTGACCTGGTCCAACGACGGCCAGGACGCCCACACCGTGACGGCCGACGACAGCACCTTCGACTCGGGCAACCTCGACCCGAGCGAAGGGTTCTCCTGGTATTTCGACCAGCCCGGCACGTGGCATTACACGTGCTCGCTGCACCCGTGGATGACCGGCACGATCATCGTCGGCAACGGCGCCGCCGCCCAGGTCGCGCCCACGCCAACCGCCAGCGCTGACGACGACGCGGATACCGATAGCGACTCAGATTCCCAGCCCTGACAGGGCCTGGTCGAAATCGACGATGAGGTCAGCCGGGTCTTCCAGGCCGGCCGAAAAGCGCACCACGTTGTCGAAGATGCCGCGCTCGCGGCGCTCCTCGGGTGTCAGGCCGCGATGCGAGGCGATGACCGGGTACAGCACCAGGCTGAAACAGTCGCCAAGGGTCGGCGCGGCGCGGACGAGCTCGAGCCGCTCGAGGAAGCGCATGACGGCGGGCTTGTCGGCGCCGCGGATGCCGAACGCGAGCACCGCGCCGAAGAGCCCGTCGGGGAACGTTCGACACGCGAGGGCATGCCCGGGGTCCGAGTCCAGGCCCGGGTAGTGGACCCGCTCGACGCGGGGATCAGCCTCGAGCGCTCGCGCGACGGCCAGGGCATTAGCGCACTGGCGGGCCATGCGCAGCGGCAGGGTCCGGATGCCGCGCACACACAAATAGGCTTCCAGCACGCCCAGGATTGAGCCGGTGTACTTGCGCCACGTCCGCAGCGCGTCGGCCTGCTGCGGGGAGCTACACGCCACGACACCGCCGGTGACGTCGCCGTGGCCGCCGAGATATTTGGTCGCGCTGTGGATAACGCAGGCGGCACCCAGGCTCAGCGGCCGGGTCAGACACGGCGTGGTGAAGGTCGAGTCGACGATCAGTGCGACGTCGTATTGGGTGCACAACGCGGCGATGGCCGAGATGTCCGCGAGGCGTTCGAGGGGGTTGGAGACGACCTCAACCAGTAACGCAGCTGGCCGGTCCTGCTGGAAGCGCTGTTGGAGGGATTCCAGGTCGTAGACGTCGGTGAAGCGCACCGTGACGCCTTCGCGCGCCAGCGTCGAGCCGAGCAGGGTAAACGTGCCGCCGTAGCAGTCGTTCGACACGTACACAACCCTGTCGGCGCGTGGGGCGAAGTGGCGGACGGCGGCATGGATCGCGGCCATGCCCGAGGCGAAGGCCACGCTGGCGGGCGCGCCCTCGAGCGCGGCGACGGCCTCTTCGAAGGCAACCACGGTTGGGCTGGCGTAGCGGGCGTACGAGTAGCCGGGCTGCTCGTCGCCGAGCACGCGGTCGAGCTCGTCGGCCGAGGCGTACCAATAGCTCGAGGCTGGGACGAGCGGCGGCGCGGTGGGATGCGCGCCGTCGATGGTGAACGACGGCGCTCCGGCGTGGACGGCCAGCGTGTCAAAGCGCATACGCGAGAAACTCAGCGTACATCAAGGAGAATCAGTACTCGCAGAGCACGATCTCGCAGTACAGCTGGAAGCCCGTCGCGCGGGCCACGAACGCCGAGGTGCTGTTCGCGATCGTGGATGTAGATCGGCAGCCGCCCCTGATATAACGTGTAGCGCGCCGCGGCGGCCACCACGTCGCGCGCGTAGCCGCGGCCGCGATAGTCGTTCTCGGTGGCCACCGCCAACTCCCACACCTGTTCGGACTTGACTTTGATGGCGCACCACGAGACCAGCCGTCCATGCGGTCCACGGACGCCGAAGATGGCACCGTCGAAGCGCGTGCGCAGGTGCAGCGCGGCCGCGTCTGCGTCGTCCAGCAGCTCGGCGCGATCGATGCTTTGGCTGGCGACGAACGTGGTGGCCGAGGCGGCCCGAAAGTCACCCGCCAGCGTGAACGCGTTGGGCGCCGAGCGAGCAACGGCGCGCCACAGTCGGCGCAGGGCGGGCCCGTCGAGCGAGCTCTTGTGGACGTCCGAGCCGAGCTCAGACCGCAGTTGATTCATCAGGTCTGGTCGGCAAGCGACGACCGCGCCCGGGGCGAAGCTGAGTCCGATGATGGGCATCGTGAAGCCATGCCACACGGGCAGCCCGCGGCGGGCTTCCGACAGCAAGTGCACGCCGCCACCGCGGGCAAGCGCTGGCGGGCAGGCCAGGACGTCGTCGGCGTAGGCGTCCAGCAATCTGAGCGCGCCGGGCGACAGGCGATTGGAGGTGGCGGGAGTCATTGCGTTGACGTCAGGTGCTGGCGTTGGCCGCAGGTCGCTGGCGCATGCGAATCTCACGCCGCTCCTCGGCCGCGTGCCAGCGCTGCACCTGCTGAGCTGTTTCCGCCACAAAGGGCTCGACCGGGGTCGGGCGGCCGTGTTCGTCGAGGGCGACGTACACGAAATAGGCCGTCGAAATGTGCCGCCGCTCGCCAGTTAGCACGTGCTCGACGGTGATGCTCACCTCGGTCTCGATGCTCGTGCGTCCGGTCCAGGTGACCTGGGCCTCGACGATGACCAGGTCACCGACGTAGACGGGCTGTTCGAAGGTCATCGAGTCCATGACGGCGGTGACCACGCGTTTGCGCGTGTGGCGGGTGGCGCACACCCCGCCGGCGGTGTCCGCCAGCTTCATGAGCGTCCCACCATGGACGTTGCCGCGCGGGTTGGCGTCCTCGGGCAGCATGACCTGCGCGAGGGTCAGCTGGTCTGACTGCGTGTGTGGGCTCACCCGCCGTTGTTCGCGGCGATCTCGCCGTGCAGGATCGCCACCGCCCGCGTCAGGACGGGGTCGCTGCCTTCGGCCACGGCCGTCGGGTCCGAGGGGATGACTTCGTCGGGGGCCACGCCAACCTTGTTGAGCGTCTTGCCATCAGCCGCCACGATGTCGAAAACGGTGACTTGCAGCGCCGAACCGTCGGGCAGCCCGAAGACTTGCGCGGCCGCCACGCTGCCTGAGGTATTCGAGCCGAGAATCGTCGCCGCGCCGTGCTCCTGCACCGCCGAGGCGAAGATCTCGCCCATTGAGGCGGTGCCGCCGTCGACCAGCACCACCAGCGGCATGGCGTACTGGTCATTGCCATGCGTCGAATGCGTGCTGTCGTGGCCGTTGCGATCGATCTCCTGATAGATCGAGGTGCCATCGGGCAAGAAGTCGCCCAGCAGGCGCGTGCCGACGTCGATGCGGCCGCCGGAGTTGCCGCGCAGGTCGAGCACCAGACCATGCACGCCCTCACCCTGGAACGTAGTGATGTCCTGTTCGATCGAATCGATCACCGAGGGCTCGGGGAAGCCGCGCAACATGACATAGCCGATGTCGTCCTCGACGAGCTTGTCCTTGACGAACTGGAGATGGATCTCGGCGCGCTGGACGGTGTACGGCAACTCGGTGGGATCATCTCCGCGGCGGACCACGATCTGGACGCTCGAGCCGGCCGAGCCACGGACCAGAGCGGTCATCTCGTCGACTGGCATGCCCGCGACGGCCTGTCCGTCGATGCTCACCAGAATGTCGCCAGACTGGAGCCCGGCCTCTTCAGCGGGCGTCCCATCGTAGACCTCGACGATGCGTGGGTCGGCGTCGCGTGAGGTCACGCTGATACCGATGCCCACGTACGTGTTGTCGCCGCGCGACCACGACTGGTAATCGCGGTACTGCTGCGGATCCAGGAAGTAGGTGTGGTTTTCGTCGACGAAGCGCACCATGCCGCGGATGAGCGCATGCGCCGCGGTGAAGCCGTCGGGGCTGCTGTTCGGCTCCTCGAGGTAGGCGCTCAGCGCGTCGCGCATTGCTTGCAGATCGACGGCGCGATCGCCGACAAACGTCGGGGTCGCACCCGGCGTGGCGGCTTTGCCGTCCGCCTCCTTAGAGAGGTTGTCCCAGGCCGCCTGCAGCAACGCCGCCGTATCGAGCGGGTGCACGTAGTGGTCCAGGAGCAGGTTGTACGCACTGGCGAACGCCTGACTCTGGGTTGACGCGTCTTCGGCGGTGGTGGCCGGCACCATCGCCACCGGCGCGGCAGCCGCGACTTGCGAGGTCGGCACGCCGCCCGCGACGAGTCCACAGGCCACTACCAACAGAAGCAGAGCGACCCGGACGCGCTTCATCGTGACCACGCGGTTGTACCAGTATGAAGCGCGATAGGGGAAAGAACGCGCTCGACGATTGGTAGACTCAGGCGTGGATCTCTCCTGGCTCGGCCACGCCTGCTTCAGGTTGCGCGGCCGCGACGTCACGATCCTGATGGATCCGTACGCGGCGGACGATTGGGGCTACGCACCCGTCGCGACAAGTGCCAACGTGGTGACCATCTCGAATGACCATCCGCACCACGCCGGCCTGGCGGGGGTCGAGGGCACACCCCACGTGCTGCGTGGGCCAGGCGAGTACGAGATCGGCGGGGCGCTGATCTGGGGCGTGCGCACCGCGCGTCCGCCGGAGGGTGCGCTGATCATGGCCACGCCGAAGAACACCGCCTTCAGTATCCAGGTGGAGGACCTGACGATCTGCCACCTGGGCGATCTGGCCAGCGCACCACTCACCAGCGACGAACTCACCCACATCAAGGACGCGGACGTGTTGCTGGTGCCGGTTGGCGGCCACTGCACGATCAACGCCCAGCAAGCCGCCCGCGTCGTAGCGCAGGTGGAGCCGCGCCTGATCGTGCCGATGCACTACGCCACGCCCGAAACGCAGGGAAGCCTGATCCTGGACCAGGTCGATCAGTTCTGCAAGGAGCTCGGCGCGACGGAGGTTGCGCCGCGCAGTCGGCTGTCAATTACCGCCACGTCACTGCCGAGCGAACCGACGGTGGCCCTGATGGAGATGGCGCCGGTCAGGGAGCGGGCGCAGCGCTAGCCGTAAACGACCAGCGGTAGCTGCCGGTGCGTCCCTCGGCGTCGGTCAGGCTGGCGCGCACGGTGTGTGCGCCGGCGGCGACGTGGGTGCTGGCGGAGCCGCGCCAGACGGAGTCGCTGCGTTGTTCGAGGGCGACCGGCAGCGCGGCGCCGTCGAGCTCGAGCTGCATGGCTTTGATGGGCGCGTCGCCGCGGCCGCGGGCTTCGATGACGATTTGCCCGGGGGCGACACGCGTGCCTGGGGCGGGCAGCGGCAGCAAGATCCAGGGGTTGCGGCCACTGGCGGCGCTCGTGGGCGTCGGGGTTGACAGCTCTGTCACTGTCATGGTCGCACTCACAACCTGAGTCCTGGGTGTCGGAGTGGCGGTCACATTCGCACCTGGTGTGGGAGTGGGAGCCACGGGCGTGTCGGTCGCATTCGCGCCTGGCGTGGGTGTGGGAGCTAGGGTGGTGTCGGCCAGCACACCTCCTGGAGGAGTGGTGGTCACGTTGTCGGTGCCCGACCGACCGAGGGTAGGTGTGGACGACACGACGGATGTGGTGTCCGCGACGGCCGGAGCCAGCGTCGGCGGCGTG
>JAFAWJ010000530.1 GCA_019242065.1 Chloroflexota bacterium | reverse complement strand
CACCCGAAATCTTTTTGACGTAACGCTTGAGCGTGACGTCGACATCAACCGTGGTCGCCTGACGCGCCGCCGAATGGCTAGCCGCCAGTTCGGCGCCGCGCTCGACGACTTCGGGCGCCGGCTGGCCCTGGCCACGCAAAACCACGTGCGCGCCGGGCACCCCGCGCGCATGCAGCCACAGGTCCTCACCACGGGCGAGGTCAAATGTGACCGTAGCGTTACCCGCGGCGCTGGTGCCGACCAGAGCTTCCCAGCCATCGGCCATCGGTACGCGGCGATAGGCAGCGGCTTTCGAGGACTTCTTGGAGTCAGTCCGCGGGTTGGAACCGGTCACCGCGGCGACCTCACGCCGCAGGGCACGGATGGCGTCCATCTGATCGGCGACTTCGACCAGCGTGCGCAGATCGGCTAGATGGTCGGCGGTCTGGCGTGCCTCTTGGAGCAATGCGGGCACACGCGCCTCGGTCTCACGGGCTTTGCGATAGCGTGCGAAGTAGGCCTGGGCGTTTTCGATCGGACTCAGGCGAGGATCGAGTTCGATGCGCTCGCCGTCGACGACAACCTCCGACGCCGCCTCGGGGATCTCGGTGAGGTGGGCGAGGATGGCGTCACCCGCGGCGCGCAGCGGGTCGCGGTCGGTCTGACCGGTGGTCAACTGGTGCTCGAGGGCGGCGACGCGTCGCTCGGTGCTGCGCGTGGCACGGTCGATGGGGAGTAGCAGGGCCTTGCGCTCGGCGGCGAGCGGGTCGCCGCGACGGGCTGGGCCACCCTGCGGCAGGCGCGCGTGATAGTCCTCGATGGCCTGACTGATGGTGGGGTAGGTCGCGACGCGATCGCCTTCGGCGGCGAGGTGCGTGAGCTCGTATGGCGCGTAATCCACCGGACGGGCCTCTGAGTCAAAGGCGACGGTCGGCGCCTCGGCGGTGGACTCGGTCCCCGAGGGGAATTCCGCACCAGGTTCACCCGCCGTGTGGCGATCGAACATCGCGAGGAACGCGCGAGTGGTAGCTACGAGATGCGGCCAGTCGACACCGTCGCTAGCGGGGCTGGTGCTGCCCGTCGCCCGAAAGGCAATCTCCCGCGCCGTGCGCGGCGACACCCCCGCGACGCGCTGCGCGAGCCACCTGTCCAGCGGCCCGCTAGCCGCCAGGGCGAGTGTCTCCACCGAGATCTCCTCGGGCATCAACCGATCCTGCGGCGGCGGCGGCGTGTACGGCAGGTGCGGCAGCACGGGCCGTCGGGCATTTCGACTCGGCGGCGTGCGCCGCGCCGCGTCGAGAATGACCCCGTCAGCGTCCACCAGTAGCAGATTGCTGCGCCTTCCCATCGCTTCTACAATGAGCACCACCCTGTAGTGCCGCTCGGAGGGGTCCCGTTGCTCGCAGTCGAGCTCGAACACACGCTCCAGCCGCGGCTGATCCACCGATCGGACCCGCGCATGTCGCAGGTGTTTGCGCACCAGGAGCCCGAACGGACTGTCGTGTTCAACGCCACGGGCCGGCAACTGTCGAATGGCGTGGATGCGCGCCCGGTCCAGGTGACCCGACAGCAACACCTGCGTGCGGCCGACGCCCGGCGCGAACACTTCCAGCGCCAAGCTGAGCTCGTCGACGAAGACAACCTTCTGGATGCGTGCGCCAGTCAGCAAAGGCGCCAGCTCGTCGCGTACCGCCGCCAGGGTCAGCGCGTCAAAGCTCATACGGCATAGTGACCGCCTGCGACCCGCTGACGAACACCCTCGCAAGCGGGCTGGTGTTCGTCCTGTCGGGCCCATCGGGCGTCGGCAAGTCGACGCTGATCGAGCGACTGAAGCTGGACGGCTTTCCGATCACGCATTGCGTGACGGCTACGACGCGGCCCAGACGGCAGGGAGAAGAGCACGGGATTCACTATTACTTCCTGACTGATGGCGAGTACGACGCCCTGCTTGATGCCGGTCAATTCCTCGAGCACGCCATCGTGCACAACCTGTACCGCTACGGTATTCCGCTGCACAGCATTCGGGACGGGCTGCGTCGCGGCCAGGACGTGATTCTGGCGCCCGACGTGCAGGGCGCCAGCACGGTGCGCAGGAAGCTGCCGAATGCCGTCACGATCTTTTTGCGGCCGGCCTCGCTGGACGAGCTCGAGCCGCGGCTGGCGGCGCGCGGCACCGAGAGCGACGCCGAACGCCG
Organism: Chloroflexota bacterium; assembly: GCA_019242065.1. Next base: position 2,744 of record JAFAWJ010000530.1, on the reverse strand, counting down.
TATTCGACTGGCGACCGCCGAGCGCGAGATGCAGCGCGTGAGCGAGTACGACTACGTGATCGTCAACCAGCGCGACCGCGTGGATCAGGCGGTCAGCGATCTGAAGGCGATCGTGGTCGCCGAGCGCGCACGGGTCTGCCGGCGACTTGTCACGCTCTGAGGGCGAGCCGGTGGCGCATCGACGCGTGCTGGTCCTGGGTGGTGCGCGCTCGGGCAAGAGTGCGTTCGCGGAGCAACTGGCCACCGCTTGCGGCTCGCCGGTGCTGTACGTCGCGACCGCGGCCGTGTCCGACACGGAAATGGCAGACCGCATCGCCCATCACCGCGCTCGGCGTCCGGCGGCGTGGCAGACCGTCGAGCGCGAGGTCGATCTGTTGTCAGGTATCGACATCAATCGGGCTATCAACAACACGATCATCGTCGAAGACCTGACCCTCTTGCTCTCGAATCACATGGAACGGGATGTCGATCTCGCCGAGTCGCTGACCGTATCCGAGATTCGGGACCTGCTCGCCATCGAGGCGAATGTGATTCTCGTCTCCAACGAAGTCGGCATGGGTCTGGTCCCGATGCACGCCCTCGGGCGCGCCTTTCGCGACGCGCTTGGCCGCGTCAATCAGGCGGCGGCGGCGGCCTGTAGTGAGGTGTATTTCGTGGTTGCCGGACTTCCGCTCAAGATGAAGTAGCCGCTACAATCGTCTCGGATTTGTACTGATCGATGCGCTATTGGGATAAGCCGGTCGGCTTTTTGATACGCACGGGGAGCTAAATGGGTGAGCGCTGTCTTGGTGCTGAACCAGAACTATGAGCCGCTGAATGTGTGCAATGCGCGTCGGGCTCTGGTGCTGGTGGACGGCGGTAAGGCAGAAGTGCTGGAGCACGCCGAGATCCCCATACGCACGCCGAATCGTCTCTTTCCACGGCCGTCGGTTATCCGGCTGGTGTACATGATCAAGCGGCCGCGGCCGCGGGTACGCCTGACGCGACGCGAGATCTTCGTCCGTGATCACCACGCGTGTCAGTACTGCGGTATTCGCACGCGGGATCTGACGCTGGATCACGTGGTGCCGCGGCATCGCGGCGGGCGACACACCTGGGACAATCTGGTCAGCGCCTGCCGCTCGTGCAATCACCGCAAGGGTGGGCGCACGCCCGAGGAAGCGCGCATGTCGCTGCGCCGCACGCCGATGGAGCCGCACGCCACCAGCTACTACCTGTTCCACCAGTACCTGGAGAGCGAGCACTTCTCGGGGTGGACCAAGTTCATGCCCGAATGGGAGCAGCGACGCGCCGGCTGACGCGGGCATCGCCTCGCTCAGTGTTCTGAGAAGAACAGCTTTCGCAGCGTGGGCTCGTGGATACCCCGCGTCAGCGCTACGACCTCGTCACCGGGTTGTAACACCGTCCCACCGTTGGGAAAGAAGGCGGCGCCCTCGCGGATCACCACGGCGATAGTGCTCTCGGGTGGCAGGTCCACGTCGCGCAGGGACGACGCGGTCACCGGACTGCGCGGGTCCACCACCGCTTCGACCACCTCGACGTCCGTATTGCGCAGCTTCAGCAGCGGCACCAGGTTGGCCTGGGGGATCTCCTGCTCGAGCACCGATAGCATCACCTGCGTCGCGTTGACCGTCGCGTCGATGCCCAGCATTCGAAACAGCCCTTCGTTGCGTGGGTCGTTGATCCGCGCCACCGTGCGCCGCGCTCCGAACCGCCGCTTGGCCACCTGCAGCAGGACGAGATTGCGCGGGTCGTCGCCAGTCACGGCGATGACGACGTCCGCCCGCTCGGCGCCCGCTTCGGCCAGCGTGCTGGCTTCGTCCGCGTTGCCACGCAGCACCACATTGCCAAGCTCGTTGGCGATGAATTCGGCCCGTTCACCGCTGTTCTCGATGATCAGCACCTCATGGCCCTGATCGATCAACTCACGCGCGAGGAAGAACCCGACCTTGCCGCCACCGGCGACGATGGCATACATGCCTAGAGGGCCACCGTCGACGCCGGCTGACCGGTGAGCTCTTCGTAAAAGGCGTTGGCGCCGATGATCGTCGGGCTGATCGCTTGCAGTCCCAACGCTGCAAAGGTATCCGAGCGCAGCGGATCGTAGATGCGAGTAACGACGCTCTTAACGCCAAACACGTGTTTGGCAATCTGACTGGCCATAATGTTGCGGTTGTCGCCCTGGGTGGCTGCCAGGAATGCGTCCGCGCGCTCGATCCCGGCTCGTTTGAGCACTTCCTGGTCGGTGGCGTCGCCGAGCACCGTGGTGCCTTTGAAATCAGAGCCGAGCCGCGTGAAAGCCGACGACTGGATATCCATGATCGTCACTTCGTGCCCGGACTTGGTCAGCATTTGTGCGACGCGCGCCCCCACGCGCCCGCAGCCCATGATGATGATGTACATAAGAAGTGGTCAGTGACCGCGCTGGGTTGCAGATTCTGCCGGCTGTGTCGCTACCCCCAGGTTCGGAGCCGCGCGCGCCAGCCACACGCGGCAGGGAGCGTTCTTCAAGACGTAAGGCGCCGTGTGGCCAAGGTCGAACTCGCCGAACTTGCGCTTGTAGCCGATGCCCATGACGATCAGGTCGATATCGCGCTCGAGCGCCTCGTCGACGATGGCGGTACCTACGTCGCGCGCCTGAAGGATTTCGGTTTCCAGATCGACCCCGAACTCCTCGCCGACATGCTCGGCGCGCGCCAGGACCGTGTCGCCTTTGGCAGCCTCGGGCGGAAGATCGACGTCCA
>JAFAWJ010000454.1 GCA_019242065.1 Chloroflexota bacterium | reverse complement strand
GTGGAGGTCGCCGTGCCGGGTGGTGGCTGGTTCACCACGGGTCTGGCGAGGCTGTCCAACGGCGAACGCGATTTGCTGATCGGCGGCGTCCTGCTGGTGCTGGGGTACACGTGCGCGGCGGTGGTAGTTGCGGCGGGGTCCGGGTTCGCACGCCTGATCGGTCGTCTGCGCAGGCAACGGCGCATGCCGTCAGTTCCGCCGCCGGCCAGGGCGCGCTGGTCGATCGGGCTGATCAGCCTTGGCGTGGCACTGACGACTACGTGGTCGCCGATTGGCGCCCTGGCGCTGGGTGCGTCGAACTGGCAGGCGACTGCCACGCTCACCACCGTCGGCGTGCCGCACTCCGGTGCAGCCAGTAACGACGTCGCAACGCTCCGCGGCGTTGGCTACAACCCGTGGTACGCCGGACTCAGCGCCGATCAACGCGCAGCCGTCTACGACCGCGACTTCAGCGACATGCACGCGCATGGCATCAATACCATCGAGGGCTGGTTCGAAACCCAGTTTGACGACGTCACGCTGGATGCGGCGGCGCGGAACGGTATCGGCGTGCTGATGCCGTTCGAGCTGAATCAGGATTGGGACTACTCCGATCCCGGCGTGCAGGCGAGCATTCTGGCGCGCTTGAGCGACTACGTCGAGAAGTACAAAGACTATCCCGCGGTGCGGATGTGGGCGCCGGGCAACGAGAACATGCACCGCATCCTGTACGCGCACATGGTCAGTCAGGTGAACGATCCTGCAGCGCAGGCGCGCGCGGTGGCGTTCGCGGCGTTTTTGCCTGTCCTGGTGGACCGCATTCACACGCTGGATCCCGAGCATCCAGTGGTCTATCGGGATGCGGAGGACCTGTATCTGCCGTGGATCGTGAATGCGTTTGCGCAATCGGGCGGCGACCGGCCGTGGCTGGTGTACGGCGCCAACGTGTACTCGACGGCGCGGCTGCAGAGTATTGTGTCGCGCTGGCCGACGCAGTGGCCGGGGCGCAAGCTGCTCATCTCCGAGTTTGCGCCCGGGGGAATGGGTCCAGCGGACCGGCCGCTCGGGTTTCAGCAGGAGTGGCAGATTATCAGCTCACGGCCAGACGTGGTGCTGGGTGGGCTGGCGTATACGTGGGCGACGAATGGGCCAGAGGACCTGGATCGTGTCTTTGGGCTGGTGGATCCCAACGGGAATCCCACCGACGGCGCGCTCGCCGCGCTGGGCAGCGCCTACTCAGGATAGTTTGATGCGGGCGACAGGGTGGTCACGGAACGTGGGGTGAGGGTCAGTTGGGCCTGACCGTTGCGTACGGCGAGTTGGCCGACAACTTCGGCGTGGTGGCCGCGATCAGTGGTGGTCACCTGCAGACTCCGGTAGCGACCGGCGTCCCAGCCTGTCAGCGTCAGCGACAGGTCGACCGGCTGGAACTCCTGGTTGACGATGAACACCGCCGGCGGTCCCTCGGCGGTTTGCACCGCCAGACTGCTCACACTGTCGCCGCCCTCCTGGCGGACCTCCAGCACCCGCGCCCCGGGCCGCAGGTACGGCAGGATCTGCTCCAGCGCGTAATACCGCTGGCGTTCTTTGAAGTCGTCGGCCGGTCCTTGCAGAATGCCCCAGCGGGTAATCGCGTCGTGGCCAGGCTGCAAGTAGTCGACGGCATCCCAGTAGACGGCCGCGTCCACCCCATCGCGATAGTGGCTCAAGAGCGTATTGGCGATATCCAGCGCAAAGCCATTCTGTGCATTGGCCTCCTGTCCGGCGTCGAGATCGCCAAAGGCAAACGAGGTGTACTCGGTCACGATGACCGGCAGCGTCGGCTGCCGCGCGTGCACATAGTCCACCACCGAGCTGACGTCGTCGCTGGGGTAGTACTGGTGGAACGCGACGAACGCGAGGTTGTCGGCGATCTGCGGATCGTCCAGCAGGGGTGGCAGGTACTCCAGGGCGTCGACGTCGTCGGCCGTGTCCGGACCGTAGAGTTTGACGTTGTCGGCCGCCAGCCTGGGCGCGAGTTGATGCGCAATATACGCTAGGCCATCCGGTGGAATCTGGTTGCCGTCACCGCCGTCGGGCTCGTTGGCGATAGTCGTCGCCCACAGGTTGATGTGCTGCTGCTGGACGAGAAAATCGACGACGGTCGAGACATAGGCGACGTAGTCGTCGTAGTGGTCGGGTGCGAGCACGCCGCGGCGGGTGCCGTCCTCGGTGAACTGGTCGGGACCGCCCCAGACGCCCAGGACGATTTGGACTCCGGCGCGGTCGAGGCGCTGAAAGAACCGCCAGCTATCGGCATACGGCGGCGACGCCAGGACTGATTGATAGACGGCAGGATTCAGATCCTGGGCGGGCAGCTCGGGCGGCGCGGCCGGCAGCAAGCCTGAGTCGACGCGCGCGATGGCGGGCGTAAACGGATCGAGAATCTCGGAGCGGAAGCGGGTCCGGAATTCGGGGCAGCTCCAGAGTGCGTGTTCCAGGTTGAAGCCGGTGCCGAGGATGGGGCGCAGTGACTGCTCGGAGGGACTGTTCAGGTCGACGTGGAGTGACACGGGCAGGGCAACCTGACTGAGCGGGGGGTAACCGGTTTCCAGGTGTTCGGGTGGCGGCGGTTCCGTGGCCGGGCGCGGATCACAGCCGGTCTGAAAACGTGTTTCAGTCCACTGGCTGTCGGCAATCGTGGTGCGAGCGACACCCGAGCTCGAGGCGAAGACCACCAGACCCATGGCCAACACCAGCATCAACGCCCGCGTGCGGCCGGCCCGCATTCCACAGGGTACCATTGGCGCGTTACCGACGCTTACGAAACCACCAACTGGATCGCGCTGTTCAGCGCTGAGCTCGCGGCGGCGGCGGCGCTGACTGGCCTCATCTTCGTGGCCGTGTCCATCAACCAGCAGCGCATTCTGGCGTATGCCAACCTCCCACGCCGCGTGTTGAAGGCGCTGTGCATGCTGTGTCTGGTCCTGTTGGTCTCGACGATTGGCCTGGTGCCGGGCCAGCCGGTGAGCCTGCTGGGGCTGGAATTGCTGGTCATCGGGGTTGGCGGCGTGATTCTGGTGGTGTTTTTCGACCTGGGCACCATCCGTCGGACGGCGCCCGAGTTTCGGCGACGCCTGCTGCTCATGCCGGTCGGTTTGCTGGCGATGCTGTGCACCGCGATCGCCGGCGTGACGCTGGTCGCGCACGCCGGCGGCGGTCTCTACTGGCTGGTGGGGATGGTGGTGCTGGCCGTGCTGGCGGCCCTGGTGGACGCCTGGGTGCTGTTGATCGAGATCGTGCGCTGATCGCCTGGGCTCGAGTTGAGGCTCGAGTCGAGGTGAAAGAAGCGAATCGCGTTGTCGGCCACCATCAGGCGCACCTCATCCGCTGGAACGCCGGCGAAATTCTTGGCGATGACACGGTCGGAGTGCGGGAATTCCGATTCCTGGTGCGGAAAGTCGGTGGCCCAGATGAGTTTGTCGACGCCGATGACGTCGCGCAGGCGGACGCCGATGCTGTCCTGCTGGAAACCCCACAGAATGTGCTCTTTGAGGTACTCAGTGGGCGTCTTGGGCAGCGGCTGCCAGCCCAGGACTTCCTCCGCCCAGTAGCGGTGACGCTCGTAGCGGATGTCGGCCATTTCGTACGCCCACGGGATCCAGCCGATCTGCGTTTCGGCGAAGAACAGTTCCAGGCTGGGAAACCGCTCGAACAGGCCATCGAGCGCCATCTGAACGGCGTTGAGGAAGCCGAGTCGTCCGAAGCGCGCGGTTTGCGCGGCGAGATCGGTGAGTGGACCGAGGCGGCCGGCGCGATTGTCGAGCGGCTTCGGGTAGCGCAGCAAGGCTCCGCCGCGCGGCCCGTCGCGATTGAACTCCTGGTGGACGCAGATGGGCATCTGCATATCCAGGGCCGTTTTCCAGAACGTGTCGTCTTCAGGAGTAGGCAGGCCTTTGCCACTTGGAAAACAGTAGAGGGCGATGCCTTTCAGACCGAGCTTGCGTATGTGCTCGAGCTCGGCGAGGGCGTCCTGCAAGCCGGTCATCGGGATCACGCCCAGGGCGAGCAGCCGGTCCGGGTTGGTTGGGCAATACTCTTCGCCCAGGAAGTCGTTGTAGGCGCGGACGCAGGCCTTGTAGACGGTGTCGTCGCGAATATTGCGCCAGAAGCTGGGACCGGAGGCCTGGCCGGGGAAGAGGACCTCGGCGTCGATGCCGTCTTCGTCCTGTTCCTGGAGGCGTTGTTGCGGGCTGCCGGTGCCGGGCGTGGTCGCGTAGTTCTGACCGAACGGTTTCCATACGTCGCGGCCTTTGCCGCCGTACAGGTCGAAGGGGACCTGGCGCAGGGGCTGGCCTTCAATGAGCCAGGCGTCGCTGCCGTCTGGCAGGCGGACGACGCGCGGCGCCTGGTCGCGGTAGTCGGCGGGGACGCGGTCGCGCCACCAGCGGGCGTCGATCTCGAGGTGTGAGTCCGCGGAGATCAAGTTGTATTTCACGACGGGTATTACCTCCAGAGTTCCTGCGACGCGAGACGGGCGCCCTCGACGCCTGCCGCCAGTTTGGCCCAACAGATCAGCGGGTCTCCCACGCGGCTGCCGAGACCACAGTCCGACCCGGCGATCACGTTTTCGCGACCCACCACACTGGCGTAGCGCACCAGCCGCTGCGCAATCAAGCGTGGATGCTCGACGTGATCCGTGCAGTGGGCCATCACACCCGGAATCAGCACTTTGCCGTCAGGCAATTTGACGTCTTGCCAGACCTCCCACTCCCATTCGTGACGCGGATTGGCGGCTTCGATCGAATAGGCACCCGCGTTGATGCGCAGGACGATGTCGACGAACTCGCGCAACGGCAGATCGTTGGTATGTGGACCTTTGCCGCTGCCCCAGCACATGTGCAACACGATGCGATCCTCGGGCAGCCCGCGTAACGCGTGATTCAGGACCTCGGTGCGCAACGTAGCCCTTTTGCGATATTCGGCCAGGTCCAACCCCGGATCCACCTGCCAGCCATCGGCGAGGTCCGGATCGTCGATCTGCAGCACGAACCCCGATTCGACGATCGCCCGATATTCGGCGTGCATCGCATCGGCGATCGCGTACAGGAATGCCTCTTCGTCGGGATAGTACGTATTGCGCAGCCAGTGCTCGATGGAGCCGGGCGCGACGGCGGGGAGATACGCCTGTTCGACCGACTGGCCCTTGATCGCCGCGCGCAGGTTGGCGATGTCCGTCTGGACCAGCGCTGCACCGGTGTACGTCACTGGACCGACACACTGGTACACGTGCCGCGTGCCGCCCAGCCGCATGCGCTGGTGATAGTCGGGAAAATCGAGTCGGTCGCGGCCGGTGATCGGCGAGTAGTAGACCTCGGGCGTTGGCTCGAGTCCGCCCAGGCGTGTGGTGACGTAGTCGCTGAAACTGGTCTTGCTTTGTTCGCCGTCGTTGATGCTGTCGATGCCGATTGCGATCTGACGTTGGACGACGCCGGCGACCGCGTCGGTAACGCGTCGGGCGAGGGCTTCCGCGTCGTATTCCTGACCGCCTCCACGCGCCCGAACGAGCGTGCGGAGGTCGTCTGGTCGCGGCAAGGTTCCCTGGTGTGTGACGCGGATTCTTTGATCGCTCCTGATCATCGGGGTCATCGTATAATCCGCGCCGTGCCAAACCGACGACAGTTCGTGGGGATTTTGACAGGTGCGAGCGTCGCGGGTTTGATCGCGGCATGTACACCCGGTACGCCGGCCGCGCCCACTGCTGGCAGTAACGCCCAACCAGTCGTGACTTCCGCATCAGCATCGGGAGCGACTTCAAGTGCAACTTCTTCGGCGCCGGCGGCTGGGGGGACGCCGGCCGCTTCTGCGAGCAGCGCGCTGCCAAGCTATGTTCCACTGAGCGGCGGACCGAAACCCGACTATCACAGCTCCGATTCGCGCATCAGCGATGGCTTCGACAATTACCCGAAGCCCTACCAGTCGTGGACCAAGGCGCCGCCCGGTAGCGGCAGTAACGTCAACGTCTACGCCATCGCCTATTACCCGCCGCCAACACCCTACGATCAGAATCCCACCTGGCATGAGGTGAACAAACAGCTTAATGCCAACGTGCAGATGACGATCTTTGCCGGTGCGGATAATGCGGTCAAATTCCCGACGATTATGGCCAGCAGCGATCTGCCGGACATCATGCACATCTTCCTCGGGATTACCAACGCGCCGCCTGGCGTGACAGAGTTCATCAAGGCGCAGTGTCAGGACCTGACGCCGTATCTGGGCGGTGACGCGATCAAGGACTATCCCAACCTGGCGGCGATTCCGACCTACGCCTGGCAGAACTCGCTGTCGGTGATCGACGGCAAGCTGTACCAGTGGCCGATCCACCGCTACCTGCCCGGTGCGGCGCCCAATGGCGGCTACTTCTTCAAGAACGACGAGGTCTACGACGCCAGCATCGGCCAGGATTACGTGCCGAAAGACGCCGACGACCTCAAGCGCGTCTTCAAGCAGCTCAACTCGCCGCAAACCGGCGTGTGGGCCATCGGCAACATCGGCTCCATCAACTATGGCTTGCCCGGCTACCTGGAGATGTTCGGTGCGCCGCTGGTGTGGAGCCTGGATTCCTCTGGCAAGCTGACCCGCTCGCTCGAGACAGAGGAGTACAAGGCCGCGGTTGGCTACCTGCGCGATATCTGGGCGGCGGGGTACATCTGGGCGGATGCGCCGGGGTCGACCGACTCGCGCAGCAACCTGGTGGCGGGCAAGTTCATCATGTCCGTCGAAGGCTTCGGCAACTCGTGGAACGATTTCTGGCGCCGCGGCCTGACGCTGGTGAATCCGACCAAGCACTTCAAGCCGCTTGATCCGTTCCGCGCGACGGCCGGCGACAAGCCGATCAGCTATCTGACGCCCGGTGGCTACTCGTCGTCCAACGTCATGAAGAAGGCTTCGCCGGACCGCGTCAAGGAGCTGCTGCGCATCATGGACTGGCTGGCGGCGCCGTTCGGCAGCACCGAGGACGTGCTGCTGCACTACGGCATTGAAGGTCAGGACTACAACATGGACGCCAAGGGCGTGAATCCGATTCCGACCCAGAGCGGACTGATGAACGCCGGGTATGTGCCCTGGCAATACCTGTCACAGCGGCCGTATGTGCAGTACCAGTCGGACCTGCCGGACTACGCCAAGATCAGCTTCGACGTGGAGCAGAAACTGGTCAACGTGGGCATTCTGGATCCGACGCTGCAGTACTACTCCAAGACGCAGTACTCGGTGCAGGGTATTCAGGCGCAGCAGACGTTCTCGGACGGCATCAACGATATTATTCTGGGCCACCGGCCGATGAGTGATTTCGACGGTCTGGTGCAGGCGTGGAAGTCGAGCGCGGGGGACCAGATCCGGAACGAGTACCAGCAGAGCATTGCCGGCGCCGCCTGAGATATGAGTGCGAGTCGTATTTCTATTGTGACGGGTTGTTGTGGATGACCAACCTCACCGAAGACCAGTTGGCCATCAAGTCGATGGTCGCCGATTTCGCCAAACGCGAGCTTGCGGACGCGGCCTTCAAGCCCGAAAGCGACGCCGAGTACGCCGTGCGCCTCAAAAAACTCGCTCAGCAGGGACTCCTGGGCATGACCGCGCCCGTCGAACACGGTGGAGGGGGCCTGTCGTATTTCGACGCGCTGCTCGCCGTCGAAGAAATGGCGCGCTGGGACCCGCGCAGCGCCCACGAGATGCACACCAACGGCACCGGTACCGCCAGTCACCTGTGGGTCCTCGGTACGCCCGAGCAGCAGGAGCGCTGGCTGCGACCCATCTGCGAAGGGGACATGCGCTGCGCGATCGCCATGACCGAGCCCGAGGCTGGCTCGGCGGCGACCGAGATGACGACGACGGCCACCCTGTCCGACGACGGGCAGAGCTACTGTCTAAACGGGGGCAAGATCTTCATCAGCGGCGGCAAGCACGCCGACATCTTTGTCACTTATGCTCGCTTCGGGTCGCCGCCGTTTGCGGAGGGAAGCCGCGCGATCGGCGCGCTGATCGTGGAAAAGGACACGCCCGGCTTTTCGATCCTGCGCAATGACCACAACATGGCCGACGAGGACCAGGCGCAGCTGCTTTTCGACAACTGCGTGGTGCCGACGTTCAACGTCCTGGTGGACGGCAACGCGTTTGGTCGGCTCATTCGCATCTACAACCGCAACCGGCTGTCGGGGGTGGCGCAGGCGCTCGGGCTGGCGACCGCTTCGTACGAAGACGCGCTGCGGCATCTGCAGACGCGCCGGCAGTTCGGCCGCGAGCTGGCGGATTTTCAGGGGTTGCAGTGGATGCTCGCCGACATGGCCATGCAACTGAACGCGTGTCGCGCGACGTTGTATCAGGCGTGTGAGACGGATGCCGCGGGCGAGCTGGATCCGCTGCAGGTATCGATGGCCAAGGTCTTCGTGGCGGAGACCTGCGTGCGGGTGTGCGACATGGCGATTCAGTTATTTGGCGGCTACGGGTATATGGCGGAGTCGCCGGTCAACCAGCGCTACCGGCGGGTGCGGGGCACCGCCATTTACGGGGGGACGATGCAGATCCACCGCAACATGATCGCCGCCCGCCTCCTCGGCCGAAGAAACGACCAGCGCCGCCGCTGACGCGGGAGTGTTCGAGGCCGCTGCACTCGAGCTGTCAAAAATACTTCTCTAAAGAGAAGCAGACCCAGGTCGGGTCAAGGCGAAAACGACTCGCGCGCTGTCGCGACACGAACCGGTCCTCTCGCGAGAGAGACATTCTGCCCTCACGCGAGATGGAACGAAACCCGTGTCTCAGGACACTCGAACCTTCGACAAAGACTTCTCTGGAGAGAAGCAGACCGAGGTTTCGAGAGCGCGGAGGCGCGACGCGAGCCTTTAGCTGGGCAGGTAGCCGCTGCCGCGGGCTTGTTGGAACTTGGTGTACGCGGCCCGCGGGGTACGATCGGGGTTCAGCAGACTGAACCACGGCTGCTCGCTGGTGATCGCGAACGTGGGATTGGCCGCGTAGTCCAGGTTGAACACGCTGGCGCCCAGCAGCCAGGTGTCCTGGGTACTGGCCATATGCAGCGCCTGCACCAGGTAATCGGCGCGCGTATTGCTGGGCAGCTCCATCCAGGCGTACTCGCCGAGGTCCACGGACGTCTGCTCCAGCGTCCCCAGCTCGGTAATCATGCCCCGCTTGGCGTCGTCGCCGCGCTGGTCCATGATCGCGCGGTACAGCTCGATGTCGCGAAAGCACATCGGCACGCAGGCTGTAGGATCGGAATCCGGCGCGGAGTTGCCGATATACGCGTGGACGCCGAGTGCGTCGAAGTAGGCGTTGCCGCCCGCGTCGTACAGCCCGTTGAGCCAGTCCACGTCCTCCATGGTGCCGCCCAGACCACCGGTGCGCTGCGAGGGCGCCGCGCTGACGACGATGACGTTCGGGTCGGCGCGGTGCGCGCCCGTGTAGGCGCCCGCCAGGATGCGCGCGTACGCGGCGGGGTCAGTCGGCGTCGTGCCCCATTCGATGGGCAGGTTCATCTCGTTGAACACTTCGACGTAGCTGATCGTGCCGGCCGCGTAGTGGACCGCGTGATACACGTAGTCTTCGACGTCGGCCGGGTCCAGCGCGTAGACGGCGCCACCGGCCCAGGTGGGCGGCGAGTCGAGGCGGAGTCCAACTTTGAGGCCGCTGGCGCGCGCGGCGTTGACCACATTGGTGAGGTCGTTGGGCTGCGGGCGGCCCCACTGATCGTGCTGCTCGAAGAGGTACTGGCCGCGGGTCGGCTCGATGGCGGACCATGACACATAAGCGGTCATCAGGTTGAAGCCGCCAGCCTGAGCCATCGAGGCGTCGTTGAGCGAGTTCAGGATGGCGCCGTACATGAAGCCTGAGGGTGTTGGCGAGTCAGCAGCCGCCGGCAGGCCAAGGGTCGCGCTGAGCCCGAGCACGACGGCGACGCAGCACAGCCGGCGCACCCGCGCCATGGACACCTTCACGTTGCGGGGATTCTACGCCGTGGCAAGTTGCGTCGAGGCTAAACGGGCGCCTTCGACCAGCGCGGCAAGCTTGGCCCAGACGATGCTCGGCACCTGGCGCTGCAGGCCGGCGCCCTGCGCGAAGCCGCAGTCGCTACTGCCGATGACGTTCTCGCGGCCGACCAGGTCGGCAAAGCGGCGCAGGCGCTGGGCGATGAGCTCCGGGTGCTCGACGTGACTGATGGCGTGGCTGATGACGCCTGGAATCAGAATCTTGTCGGGTGGGAGCTTGACGTCCTGCCAGACCGTCCACTCCCACTCGTGGCGGGGATTGGCGGCCTCGATGGAAAAGCCCTGGGCGTTGATCTGCAGAATGAGGTCGACGATCTCGCGCAGCGGCACGTCGCTGGTGGGTGGACCCGGCCACGACCCCCAGCACACGTGGTAGCGGACCTGCTCGGGCGGAATGCCGCGCAGGGCATGGTTGATGACCTCGACCTGCTGGGCGACCCAGCCGCGGTAATCGACGTGCTCGGCACGCATGCGGTCCCAGAAGTGGGTGAGGATGGCGTCGTCGAGCTGGACGATCAGACCGGCCTCGGTGATCGTGGCGTACTCCTCGTGGAGCGCGTCGGCGACGGCGAACAGGTACTCCTCGTGCGAGGAGTAGTACTCGTTGGTGTGGTCGACGGAGATACTGGTCGGCGCGACGACCGGCAAGAACGCGCCCGCGACGTTGACATCCTGCAAGGCGCTGAGCAGGTTGTCGACGTCGCGCTGCATGGCGGACCGGCCGATATAGGTGATCGGGGCGACGCACACGTGGCGGCGCGTGCCGCGGCTGGTCATGCCCGAGGTCTGGAAGAAGTCGGCGTAGCGTGACTCGTCCAGGCCGATGTAGCCGATGGCCGGCGGGGCGACCTGGCGCACTTCGTAGCCGCCGAGGCGCTCCATGACGTAGGTGAACCAGCTGGATTTGCCGAATTCGCCGTCGCTCACGACGTCGAGGCCGACGTCCACCTGGTGGCGGACGACCTCGGCCACCGCGGCTCGCAGCGTGGCGGTGCGTGTGGCTTCGTCGGTGTCGGGGCCGAGGGCGAGGACCTCCGGCGGGCGAATCAGGCTGCCGGCGAAGGTCGTCAGAATGCGATCGGTGCTGCGCTGCATCGTTCGAGGCAGGCGCTAGTGATCGCGCGGGATCGTCACCGCGGGTGGGCCGCCGGGCTCGGTGAGGGTGCGCAGGCGGAGGGTGTACAGGTCGTCGCGCTGGACGGTCTCGGCGCTTCGCGCGATCTCTTCCCAGTCCTCTTCGATACGGA
>JAFAWJ010000383.1 GCA_019242065.1 Chloroflexota bacterium | reverse complement strand
GCTGCCTGTCCCGCGTTGGACGTGCGCGGCGTTTCGAAATTCTTCGGTTCCCAGCTGCGCCTTTCAGTGCCGTGGCGCTCGAAACCCGCCCCGAAGCGCGTCCTTGCGGTTGACGACGTCTCGCTGAGTGTCGAACGCGGCGAGATTTTCGGCATCCTCGGCGCCAACGGCTCCGGCAAGTCCACGTTGATTCGCGTCATCTCCACGCTGCTGCTGCCCGATCGCGGCTCGGTACACGTCTTTGGACTGGACGTGGTGCGCCACGAGCTGCGCGTCAAGCAGCTGATCAATCGCGTCAGCGTGGACGCGGCGTTTTTCAAAAAGCTCAGCCCGATGGAAAACCTGCTGTATGCCGCCCGTCTGTACGGACTCGGCGCCGACGAAGCACGCCGGAGCGGACTGGAGATCCTGGGCCGCCTGGGGATCAGCCGCAAGGTCGCGCTCGAGCCGATGGAAGAGATGTCGCGCGGCATGCAGCAGAAGGTGGCCATCGCGCGCGCGCTGCTGACCTCGCCGGTGCTGCTGCTGCTGGACGAGCCGACCACTGGCCTGGACCCCAGGTCCAAAAAAGACGTGCAGCAACTGGTGCTGGCGATGCGTCAGATGCATGACGCCACCGTCGTACTGACCACCCACGATATGGACGAAGCCGACCGTCTGTGTGACCGGCTCGCCGTGCTCGACCACGGGCAGGTGATCGCGGTGGACACCCCGGAGCGCCTGAAACAGAGCGGCGGCTCGATGGAAGACGTGTTCATGCGGCTGACGCATGAACAAAAGGAGGCTGCTTGAGCCTGGCAACAACCCGCGAAATCAATACGGCATACGCCTTCTTCGAACGCAACTGGAACCTCACCCGCCGCTATCTGGGCTGGGAGGTGGTCTGGATCTTCTATTCGCTCGTCAACGCCCTGACGATCCTGTATATCGCCGCCGCGACCGAGCAGATCACGGGCCAGCAGGTGGATACCCACTACTTTGTCCTGTACCTGCTGATCGGGACGACGATGTGGAGCTACCTGTCGGCGGTGTTCGACGTCGTCGCGGAGACGATCGCCTGGGAACGCTGGGAAGGGACGATCGAGTACACGCTGATGGCGCCGGTGCGTCGTTCGCTGCATCTGATCGGGACCTGTCTGTACGCGGTGACGTACTCGGTCGTGCGCGCTCTGCTGATCTTCGCGGTGGTCGCGCTGATCTTTGGCGTCAGCCTGACCAACGCCAATGTGGCGACGGTGTTCGTCGTGGTGGCCGTCGGCAGCCTGAGCGTCATCGGTCTGGCGATTGTGGCGGCCGTACTGCCGCTGCTGTTTACCGAGCGTGGGGCGCAGATGACGTTCGTCATCCATTCCGGCCTGCTGCTGATCTCGGGCGTGTATGCGCCGGTCGACGTGCTGCCCGGCTGGCTGCAGGCGCTGTCGCTGATCTCGCCGATGACCTACGTGCTGCGCTCGGTACGCGCCGGCCTGCTGGAGGGGGCGCCGCCGTCGGCGGTCGTCGGCGACCTGGTGATCCTGCTGGTCATGGGCGCGGTGCTGATCCCGGGCGGCCTGCTGATTTTCCGCACGGCGGAGCGCTACGCGCGCAGGACAGGTCGACTGAAGCGCAGTGGCTAAACCCCGGCCGGCACGGGGTCGAAACGTTAACGGGTCCCGCCGCGACCTTATACTTCCGGGCGTATGCAGCCGGCCTCGCTTGCGACCTCGACTCCGCAAGCGCTCGCGTCTCGAAGTAGAGGGTTCCCGATGGTGTACCGAGATCTGTCGATCTTCAGCGGGACGGCACACCCCGAGCTCGCGCATGCGGTGTGCGGCTACCTCGGCGTGGCCCTGGGCAAAGCCGAGGTCGTCAAATTCTCGAACGAAAACATCTTTCCCAAGATCAACCAGAACGTGCGTGAGCACGACGTCTTCGTCATTCAGCCCACGTACCCCAATGTGAGTGACTCGATTCTCGAGCTCCTCATCATGATCGACGCCCTCAAGCGCGCCTCGGCGAGTCGCATCACCGCCGTGGTGCCCTACTTCTCGTACGCGCGGTCCGACAAAAAGGACCAGCCGCGTGTGCCGATCACCGCCAGGCTGATCGCGGACATGCTCCAGACCGCCGGCGCGAATCGTCTGCTGACGATTGATCTGCACGCCGGCCAGGTGCAGGGCTTCTTCAATATTCCGGTCGACGAGCTCACCGCGATGCAGCCGCTGCTGCGTGACTACGTCAATGGCATGGAGATGATCGATCCGGTCGTCGTCGCCGGCGATTTGGGCTTTGCCAAGCGCGCCCGGAACTTTGCCGACATGATTGGCGCGTCAGTGGCCTTCGTCGAGAAGCGGCGACTGGGCAACAACAGCAAGAGCGAATCGCTGGGCGTCATCGGCGACGTGCGCGGGCGTTCGGCCATCATCGTCGACGACGAGATCGACACCGCCGGCTCGATTGTGGGCGCCGCCGAGATCGTCATGCGCGCGGGAGCGCGGTCGGTCTACGCCGCGGCGACGCACGCGTTGCTGACGGGGCCGGCGATCGAACGACTGCGCAACTCGCCGATCGAAGAGCTCATCGTCACCGACACGGTCGAGCAGCCGGGGTACAAACGCCTGCCGAATATGACGGTTTTGTCAGTGTCGCTGCTGCTGGGGGAGGCGATCTCGCGCATTCACACGGGCGAGTCGGTGGGTGCGATGTTCGGGGCGCCTGTCTAGGGGGTTAGCCGTTAGCTATCAGCTAGCAGTTTGCTAGTGGCGGAGCGGCTCGCAATGGGAGACAATACACGCGCCGTGCTGCGTGACCTGCTAAAAGCTAAGGGCTAACAGCTAACGGCTTACAGCTATGTTCAACTGGATTACCAAGCTCGGCGGCGACTCCTCCGAACGCGAAATCAAAAAGCTCCGACCTCTCCTCGCTGAGACCAGCGCGCTCGAAGAGGAGTATCGCGCGCTCTCCGACGAGGCGCTGCGCGATAAGACCACCGAATTCCGCGGCCGCTTCCTCGCCGGTGAGGACCTCGACGATCTGATGCCGGAGGCCTTCGCCGCGGTACGCGAAGCCGCTTCGCGGACCATCGGCAAGCGCCACTACGACGTCCAGCTGCTGGCCGGAGCCGTGCTGCACTCGGGCCGCATCGCCGAGATGAAGACGGGCGAAGGCAAGACGCTGGTCGCCACGCTGCCGCTGTACCTCAATGCCATCGAGGAAAAAGGCGCCCACCTGGTCACGCCGAACGACTATCTGTCGCGGCTGGGTGGTGGCTGGATGGGCCCGATCTACGCCGCCCTGGGCCTCAAGGTCGGCGTGATTGCCCACGAGTTTGCCGCACTGTACGACGGCGACTATTACGACCCACTCAAGCACCCCGACGAGCGCTTGAATCACTGGCGACCCGTCGAGCGACGCGAAGCGTATGACGCCGACATCACCTACGGCACCAACAACGAGTTTGGCTTCGACTATTTGCGCGACAACATGGTCTGGGAAGCCGACCGAAAAGTGCAGCGCCCACTGCACTATGCGATCGTCGACGAAGTCGACAACATCCTCGTCGACGAAGCGCGGACACCGCTGATCATCTCGGGTCCCGCCGAAGAAGCCAATCAGCTGTATACGGTCTTCGCGATGGTCGCCAAGAACCTGGTGGCCGTGCCGAAAATCGACGACAACGACGACGACGTGGACCCTGACGCCGACGTCACCTTCGACGAGAAATACCGCGTCGTCACGCCTACTGAGCGCGGCATCGACAAAGTCGAAGCCATGCTGCAGCGCATGAATTCGAGCTTCTCGGGCAGCATCTACGACCCGCAGAACGCCCTGCTGACGCATTACCTCGACAACGCCCTCAAGGCCCAATTCCTGTTCCATCGGGACGACCAGTACATCGTCAACCCCGAAGGTGAGATCGTCATCGTCGACGAGTTCACCGGCCGTCTCATGCCTGGTCGCCGCTATTCGGAGGGTCTGCACCAGGCGATCGAGGCCAAAGAGGGGGTCCATGTCCAGCGCGAGAACGTGACGCTCGCTCGCATTACGTTCCAGAACTACTTCCGCATGTACGAAAAGCTGGCCGGCATGACGGGTACGGCGTGGACCGAGCGGGAGGAGTTCCAGAAGATTTACGACCTGGACGTCGTGGTCGTGCCGACGCACCGACCGATGGTGCGCGCCGATCAGGCGGACCTGGTGTACAAGACCGAGGACGCCAAGTTCAGCGCAGTCATCGACGAGATCGCGGAGTTCGCCCAGATCGGCCGCCCCGTGCTGGTGGGCACCACGTCCGTCGAAAAGTCCGAACGGTTGCACGAGCTTCTCAGTCGCCGCGGCGTGACGCACGAAGTGCTCAACGCCAAGCAGCACGAGCGAGAGGCGTGGGTGATCTCGCAAGCGGGGCGTCCGGGCGCGGTGACAATCGCCACGAACATGGCGGGTCGCGGTGTCGACATCCTGCTGGGAGGCAACCCGGATGGCCTGGTCGAGGAATACCTGAAGCGCGACGGCGTAAGTCTCGAGGAGGCGACGCCGGAGCAGCGGGCCGAGGCCTGGGACATGGCCAACAGCCAGTGCGATCGCGACGCCGACCGTGTCAGACTGCTCGGCGGCCTGCACGTGCTGGGCACGGAGCGCCACGAGGCGCGCCGCATCGACCTGCAGTTGCGCGGCCGTGCCGGACGTCAAGGTGACCCGGGCTCGTCACGGTTTTACGTCTCACTCGAAGACGAATTGATGCGTCGCTTCGGCGGTGCGTCGATCGCCGGCTTGATGGACAAGCTTGGCCTCGAAGAAGACGTACCCCTCGAGCATCCCTGGGTCAGTCGGGCGATCGAAAACGCGCAGCAAAAGGTCGAAGCCTACAACTTCGATATCCGCAAACACGTGGTCGAATATGACGACGTGCTCAATCGACAGCGCGACGTCATTTACGGCGACCGCGACCGGGTGCTGTTCGAGGAAAATCTCAAGCCGCTCATCATGGAGTGGGTCGAGGAAACCCTGGTCCAGCTGACCGACGAGGCCCTGGCCGGTGATCCCCGCGAATGGGACCTGGACACGCTCCGGCAGCAGGTCGAGCGCATCTTTCCCATGCCTGAGAACTTCAGTTGGGAAGAGATCGAGCACCTCACCGATCGCGAGGAAGCGGTCGATCACCTGATGGAGCTCGCCGAAGCCGCGTACGACCACAAGGAGCAGGAGCTGGGCCACGATCAGATGCGTTTGCTGGAACGCATCTGGATGCTGAACGTCATCGACCGCCTGTGGATCCAGCACCTGACCGCCATTGACGATCTGCGCGAAGGGATTGGCCTGCGCGCGTACGGCCAGCGCGACCCGCTCATCGAATACAAGGTCGAGGCCGCGCGCATGTTCGACGATTTGCAGGGCAGCATTCGGGCCGATGTGGTGAATGCGATCTATCACCTGCAGATGCGTCAGCAAGCGCCGCCACCCACGCCGCCAACCGAGGGGGCGTTCGAGCACTCGGACCGCGAGGGCGGCAGCGCCACGAACGGCACGAAGGGCGCCAACGGCACGAAGGGCGCCGCCAACGGCACGAATGGCGCCAACGGCAGCAATGGCGCCGCCCCAAAGCGCGCACAGCGCTCTCCCGTGCCGGCCAATGGCGGAGGACAGGTCCGCGTCCCAGCGGCCACGAAGGTGGGCCGCAATGACCCGTGTCCGTGTGGGTCCGGGAAAAAGTACAAACGCTGTCATGGCGCATAGCGCGGGGCCGGGTCGACTCACCCTCCCATCGGCGGGGTGAGGGTGGGAAGCACCGAAACACTCCGAGATTTGCTGGCCGCCGTCGAGCAGGTCCTCATCGGTAAGCACGCCGAGGCGGAGCTCACCATCATCGGCCTCGCCGCCGGCGGCCACCTCCTCATCGAAGACGTCCCCGGCGTCGGCAAGACCATGCTCGCCAAGTCCCTCGCCCGCGCTACCGGTTGCACCTTCAAGCGCATTCAGTTCACCCCGGACCTCCTGCCCTCCGACGTCACCGGCGTCTCCATCTACAACCAGCGCACCAGCGAATTCGAGTTCCGCGCGGGTCCCATCGTCGCCCACGTCGTGCTGGCCGACGAGATCAACCGCGCCACGCCCAAAACCCAGTCCGCCCTCCTCGAGGCCATGGAGGAGCACCAGGTAACGGTCGAAGGCGTCACGCGAGCGCTCCCCACGCCATTCATGGTCCTGGCGACGCAAAACCCTATCGAGTACGAGGGCACCTTCCCGCTACCCGAGGCGCAGCTCGATCGCTTCTTGCTGCGCATCCATCTCGGTTACCCCGCCCAGGCCGACGAGGTCAACGTGCTGCAGCGCCAGATGGTTCGCCATCCCCTCGAAGATCTGCGTGCCGTCACGACCGCCTCCGAGCTGCAGCAGTTGCAGCTAGCGGTGCGCTCGATCCACGTCGAACCTCAGCTGCAGCGGTATATCGTGCACATCGCCAACCTGACGCGTGAGCATCAGGACGTGTATCTCGGCGCCTCCCCGCGCGGCAGCCTGGCGTTGATGCGCGCCGCGCAGGCGCGCTCGATGCTCCTCGGGCGCGATTACGTGATCCCGGACGACGTGAAGGTGCTGGCCATCCCTGCGCTGGCGCATCGGCTGATCATGAGTCCCGAGGCGCGCATGCGCAACGCGACGGCCTCGGCAGTCATCGCGTCCGTGCTGCAGGAAGTCCCGGTCCCAGGTTCCCGCGTGCCCGTCTGAGAACGCTGGCCCATGTTCCGTAAGCTCGCGGGGCTCCTCGCACTCTGGCTCGTGCTCCTGCTGCTGGCCCTGTCCACCGGCTGGAATGCGACCTGGGTGCTCGTCTACTGCCTCGGCCTGCTGATCGTCGGCTCAGCGCTGTGGGCCAACTGGAACGTCATGGGCCTGGAGCTGCGTCGCCGACACCGCGTCACGCGCGTCGAGGTCGGCGATACGTTCGTGGAGCAAGCCGTCCTCGAAGCCGTGCCGGGCCTGGGGCAGTGGTGGCCGCGGCTGTGGCTCGAGCTGCACGATTCCTCGAATATGCCGGGCCATCACCTGGATGGCGTGCTGTCGCTCGGTCCGGTGGGCAGGAAGGTCTGGGAGCTCAGGTCCGAGTGCACCCGCCGCGGGCGCTTCAGCCTGGGTCCGGTGTGGGTGACCAGCGGTGACCCGTTTGGCATCTTTCGCACCAGCCGCAAGCTCGCCGACGGCGTGAATATCGTCGTCTACCCCAGGGCTGTGCCGCTGCCAGGCTTCGGGCGCGTGCCCGGCGAGCTGCCAGGCGGCGCGCTGCAGGGCGCCCGCGTCCAGTTCAGTACACCCAACGTCTCGTCGGTGCGCGACTATCGACCCGGCGATGCCTTCAATCGCATCCACTGGCCGACTTCTGCGCGCACGAATCGCTTGATGGTGCGCGAATTCGAGCTCGACCCGACGGCCGACGTCTGGATCGTGCTCGACCTGCACGCGGATGCACACGCGGGGACTGGTCTGGAAAGTACCGAAGAGTACGCGGTGAATGCGACGGCCAGCCTGGCCCGCCACCTGCTCGACCAGGGTCGCGCCGTGGGGCTCGTTTCGCAGACGGCGACGCTGCCCGCCGATCGTGGGCCGCGACAGGCCGAACGCATTCTCGAAGTCCTGGCGCTGGTGCAGGCCAGCAGCAACCTGACGCTGGCAGCGCTGCTGTCGGCCGAGAGCAGTCGGTTTGCGCGCAGCTCCACGCTCATCGTGGTGACGCCGTCGACGAACGAGGCGTGGACGCGGTTCTGTCAGGCGCTGAACGGGCGTGGGGTGCACACGACGGCGGTGCTGATCGAGGCGGCGACGTTTGGCACGGCGCCGTCGACGTTGCTGCTGGTGAGCTCGCTGGCCGCGGCGCACATGAGTACGTATCTGGTCAAGCGCGGCGACCGCCTGGAGACGGCCCTGTCCTCGCCGCGATCCGCGCTCTGGACCCGCGCGTGAAGCTTCGCACGGTCCAGGTCAAGCTGGCTCGAACGCGGTTTCGACCATTGGACATCGCCGTCCTCGCCGCGGCGGGGCTGCTGGTTGCCCAGGCGCCGCAATCCGTCGTCCAGTCCGCCTGGGTCCCCAACCTCGACCCGCTAACACGCCTCGCCATCGGCGGCCTGCTCGCCGGCTACCTGATCGAGCGCACGCGCGTGCCCGCCGTCTTTGGCTTGCCCCTCGGCGCCATCGTCGGCCTCGAGGCCATCACCTGGGTCTACACCCATATCGCCGACGGGCTGACCACCACCGACAAAGTCGACTGGCTCGGCGGACACGTCGGCGACTGGTTCAACGCCGTCGGCGGCGGTGGCGTCAGCAACGACCCGGTTGTCTTCGCCCTGGCCATGGCCAGCCTGGCCTGGCTGCTGGGTCTGGTCACGGCTTGGCTCGTGTTCAGGGACAACGCCGTCTGGCCGGCAATCGTCTTCAACGGCCTGGCGCTGCTGATGAACCTGTCGTATGCCGATGCCGGCATGGTCGGCTACGTCGGCTGGTTCGCGTTCTCGGCATGTCTGTTGCTGGCGGCGCAGCACGTCGCCAATCGCACCGAGTTGTGGCGCCGCGCCCAGCTCAGAGTCAAATGGCGCGTGGTGATCAACGTGCTGCTGGGCACCGGCCTCGCCGTCGGCGGCTTGCTCTCGCTGGCGTGGGCGCTGCCGTCGAACGTCTCGAGCTCACAGGTGGCCGTCGGCTGGAATCGGCTGACCGAGCCGTGGCAGGGCTTCGAGGGCAACTTCGATCGCTGGTTCGCCGCCCTCAACGGCAGCGACCGCAACGCGCGCGGCCTGAGCTTCGGCCGAACCCTCGCGCCGCGCGGCGCCTTCGACCTGGGCGACACGCCCGTCCTGCAGGTCAAAGCCGATGCACCTATCTATCTGCGCGCCACAACTGCGGATCGCTACGCCGGCCAGGCCATCACCAGCTCCGAGACGACGACCACGGTGTTCGACACCAACACCGACCTCGTCGGCCAGGACGCCATCCCCCAGGGGCGCGGCTTGCTGACCGCCGAGATCACCGTCCTGGCCAGTCGCACCACCGTCGCGTTTGCGCCCGAGGCTCCACTGCGCTTCAGCATGCCGACGGAAGTCGACACGCGCGGTGACCCGGGCGACGTCGCGACCATCCGCCTCGACACGCCCATCCAGCAGAACCAGCAGTACTCGGTGGTCTCGGCGGTCTCGACGGCGACCAATCAGCAACTGCGGGCTGCTGGCGAAGACTATCCGCAATGGGTGCACGACCGGTATCTACAGTTGCCGCGCACGCTGCCGCGGCGTGTCGTCGACCTTGCCCACGACGTCACCAGTGGTGCGCCCGACGCCTTCGACAAAGCCGTCGCCCTCGAAGGCTATTTACGCAACAACTTCACGTACACGACCCACGTCGACGCGGTGCCGACCGACCAGGACTGGGTCGACTATTTCCTGTTCGAATCCCAACAGGGTTACTGCGACTACTTCGCCACGGCGATGACGGTCATGCTGCGCGCCGAGGGCGTCCCCGCGCGTGTCGCCTCGGGCTTCGCGCCGGGCGATTTCGATCCGAACACCGGCTTGTCCATCGTCCGCGAGAACCACGCCCACAGCTGGGTCGAGGCGTATTTCCCGCGCTACGGCTGGATCATCTTCGAGCCGTCGTCCATCCGCGCGATCCCACCGCGCGTCGAGGACGCCACGGGCGCCAGCGTCGCCCCACCCGATGCCTCGAGCGACGCCGGCGACAACCCCGACCTGCTGACGCCCGACGAGCTCGACGAGCTGCTCAACCTCACCCCGAGCACCGCTGCCGTGCCGCCGGCTCGCCCGTTCCTGCTCACCTTCCCGGGCATCCTGCTCCTCGGCCTCGGCGTGCTCATTGTGCTGGCGCTGATCGTCGCAGGCGTGCTCGCGCTGGCCTGGCGACGTGGCCTGGCCGGCCTGAATCGCTTCCAACGTCCGTACGCCGAGCTGGTCAAGCTCGGCAGCTGGTCAGGCGCGCTGCGACCACGCGCGGGTGATACGCCGTTCGAGGTCGCCGAGCGCATGGGCCGCCAGGTGCCCCGTGCGCAGTCAGCTATCGGCGGGGTGACCGATGCCTACGTCGAAGCGACATACGCCGGTCGACCACCTGGCGAGGACCCGCGGCCGACCTGGCTTGCCGCGCGGCGTGACGTCATCCGCGGACTCTTCGGCCGCCGCCTGGGCAGCTGGTTCGGCGAGGACAGCTCGGTCACCCTGCCGCCGCGCAGCCATCCTGAGCTGCTCAGGACGTGGGGAGCGGGACGCCAGAACTCGGACCGACAGCGCTGAACGCCTCGGCAAAGAAGCGCTGGATCCTGACGAAGTAGCCGTCGGTGTCCATGTCGCGGGCGCCGACGTGGTGGGCATGCGGGTCGACCCACAGCTCCTTGGGCTCGCCGGCGGCCTGGAACAGGCTGTGGGCATGCTGCACCGGAACGATCTCGTCGAGCTCGCCGTGAGCAATCAACAGCGGTCGGGGCGAGATGTGGCCGATCACGTCGATCGGTCGCAGTTTCCCGGCGTCGACGTTGACCATCCACTTCGCCCAGCGCATGGCCATGGGCGCGAGCGGGAACTGCGGTACGCGTGTCACGACGTGGAAGCTGTACCGGACCGCGTCCAGAAACGAGGCGTAAGCGCTGTCGGCCACCACAGCCGCGACGTCGTTACTGCGCGCCGTGGCCTGGATCGCGGCCGCGGCCCCCATCGAGAAACCGACGAGGCCGATGCGCGCCGTGTCCACCTCGGGACGATCCTTCACGTACTCGATCGCACCCAGCACGTCGTTCGTCTCGTGATGGCCAACGCTTGTGAAGCGGCCGTCACTCAGTCCGTGCGCCCGAAAATCGAAGGTCAGCACGTTGTAACCAGCGGCCTGGAAGCGAAGCGCCAGCGGCAGACATTCACGACGACCGGTCCAGATGCCATGGCACAGGATGATGACGGGTCGGGGTGCGTCGGGAGTGGCGTCGGCCGCCCGGAAGTACCAGCCACTCAGTCGGATGCCGTCGGCGGCTGAGGGGAAGCTGACTTCTTCGGACAGGCCGTCCGGCGGCTCGTCGGTGCCCCACTGACCGCGGTGACGCGCGTACTGGTAGACGAGGAAACCCGCGGCCATGCTGACCGCCGCGGTGGCCGCGCCGGAGACACCCAGGGTCGCGGCAGTGGCCCATAGCGCGTAGCGCAGGACCGACTGCCCGGGACTGGGCGGCGTGTGTGCCGTTCGCGCCTCAACCGCCATAGGCCGTGCTGTTGGAAAGATAAACGCAAGAACTCGGCCAGCGTCTCCCTTTTGTGCGCCGGATTGTTTCTTTCCCGTGACAGGCCCTGTCGAAGCGCGTTGGCGGCGACCAGCATCAGTCTTTTGCGACAATGGGCTCGCCACCTTATGCGTGCCCGACTCAGCGCTGCCCTCATGGCCGGCCGCGCCGCAGCAACGCTGAGCCGACGCCTCGGGCGCGGAGGCGGCACCGTCATCGCTGGCCATCTCGTGCCGCGCCTCGCGCCCACGGCCCTGCGCGAGGTGACCGACTCGCTCCCCTGCGGTAGCATCATCGTGTCCGGCACCAACGGCAAAACGACGACGGCGCGCTTGCTCTCGCACATCCTGCGCGGCGCCGGGTTACGACCGATTCACAATCGCGCGGGCGCAAACCTCCTCTCGGGCCTGTACTCGACCATCGCCCAGGCCACGGACTGGCAGGCGCGTCCGCGAGGCGACATCGGTCTGTTCGAGGTCGACGAGGCCACCGTGCCGCGGGCGCTCGAGCACATTCGGCCGCGGGTGCTGCTCCTGCACAACATCTTCCGCGATCAGCTCGACCGCTACGGCGAGGTCCACTTCGTGGCCGGCCTGTGGCGCGAGTCGGTCCGCTCGCTGAGTCCGATCACGAGTGTGGTGGGCAACGCCGACGACCCGCTGGTCGCCGACCTGTCGCCCGCGCTGACCTATGGCATCGCCGACTGCGCGGTGGCCACCTCGCGCACGCTGCCGCACGCCGCGGATGCGCGCCTCTGCCCCCGCTGCGGCGCGGCCCTGGACTACTCGGCCGTCTACTACGGCCATATCGGCCACTACGCGTGCACGGCGTGCGATTTCGCGCGGCCCGCGCCGAACGTCGCGGCGACCACGGTGGAGTTGTTGGGCGACACCGGCACCAATCTCACGGTCGACTCGCCGATTGGGGTCGTCCGTGCCACGCTGCGCTTGCCCGGCCTGTACAACGTCTACAACGCGCTGGCGGCCATCGCCGTGTGCGCGGCTCTGGGCATCAGTCGCGAGTGCGTGGCGCGCGGCCTCGAAACCTTTACTTCCGCCTTCGGCCGACTCGAGCGCGTGCCGATCGGGGGTGGCCGCGAGCTGTTCCTGGCGTTGGTCAAAAATCCTGTCGGGTTCACCGAAGTGCTGCGCACGATCCTGGCGGCGCCCGGGCAGCGTACCCTGCTGCTCGCTATCAACGATCGCTTTGCCGACGGCACGGACGTCTCCTGGCTCTGGGATGTCGAGTTCGAGCGCCTGTGCCAACGCGTCAACGTGGCGGTGTGCGCCGGCCTGCGCGCCGACGACATGGCCGTCCGGCTCAAGTACGCGGGCGTCGATCCCGACCGGATCCGCGTCGAACATGACCTTCACGGCGCGCTCGAGCAGGTCATCGCCCGCGCCGAGCCGGGTGAGACGATCTACGTCTTACCGACCTATACGGCCATGCTCGCCCTGCGCGAGCTGCTGCAGCACACGGGGTACGTGCGTGGATTCTGGGAGGACTGAGGTGGCGCCGCTGCGTCTTGTCCACCTGTACCCGGACCTGATGAGCGTCTACGGCGATCGGGGCAACGTGCTGGCGCTCGTCCGGCGGGCCGAGTGGCGCGGCATTCGCATCGAGGTGCGTGAGCTGAGCCTGGGCAATACGCTCGACCCGACCGACGTCGATCTGATCTTCTTTGGCGGTGGTCAGGACCAGGAGCAGGCGGTCGTCTCGCCCGACTTTCTGCAGCAGAAAGGCGCGGCCGTGTGCGAGGCGGTCGAGGCCGGAGCGGCGCTGCTGTCCGTCTGCGGCGGCTACCAGTTGCTGGGGTCCAGCTACACGACGGTCGACGGACACGAGCTGCAGGGCGCCGGGCTGTTCCAGGTACGCAGCGTGCCCGGGCCGCGACGGCACATCGGCAACGTGCTAATCGAGACGCGCACGGACGGCGAGCGGCGGACACTGGTCGGTTTCGAGAACCACTCGGGTCGGACCTACCTGGCGCCCGGCATGCAGCCGCTCGGCCGCGCACTGGTCGGCGCGGGCAACAATGGCGAGGATGGCACCGAGGGCAGCGTGTACCGTGGCGCAATCGGTTGCTATCTGCACGGCTCGCTGCTGCCCAAAAACCCGTGGCTGGCGGATCGCCTGCTGCGCGATGCCCTCCGCCATCGCCACGGCGAGCCAGTGCCCCTCGCCCCCCTGGACGACCGCCTGGAAGAGTCCGCCCACCGCACGATGGCCGCCAGAATCCAATCCGCCGGCGGCCGCGTGAAGAGCGGGGCATGGTAGACGCAGCTTCATCGGCGCCTGCCGAGCCAACGGCAGCTCGCCACAGCCTGGGCGTTCACGCTCGCGGCAGTCGCGCTGTCAACACGAAGTTGAACAGAGTTTCCCTAGCGAAGAGTGCGGCGACGTGGCGGGAGCCGACGACGTCGTTGTCGACGAAGCTGACTTCGACACATGTCACTTTGTGGCGGAAGCCGACAACGTCTTCGTCCGCGACCATGTGTTCGGCGATGGCCACTCCGCCGCGGGAGCCGACAACGTCTTCGTCTACCTCTCCTTTGAAAACACGTTTTGACCGCCCGGATGTCGCCACCGCCCTGGCGAAACCTGGCGGCGGCATGGAGCACCAACGTTGGTAGCCGGCGAAGCCGCCGTCTCGACCGCGGCGCCGACCGCCGATCGGCTGCGCAAGATCGCCGGCGGCGCGCTCGTCGTCCTCACTGGCTTTTTGCTCAGCCGCCTGCTCGGCGCCGTCCGCAACATCGTCATCGCCGCGCACTTCGGCGCCGGCCCCGAGTACGGCGCCTACGTTGCCGCCATCGCCTTACCCGACCTCGTCTTCCAGGTCATGGTCGGCGGCGCGGTCGGCGCCGCGTTCATCCCCGTCTTCAAGCGCTACCACGCCACCGGCCGCGACGACGAAGCCTGGTACCTGACCAGCTCGGTCATCAACATCTTCTTCCTCATCGCGCTGGTGACTTCCGGACTGCTGGCGATCTTCGCCCGCCAGATCATGGACGTGTGGGTCGCCGGGCAGGACGCCGAGTTTCGTGCAACGGTGGCCAGTCTTACCCGCATCTTGCTGATCACTCCCGCCATCTTCGCCGTCAGCACCTTCTGCTCGAGCGTGCTGAACTCCTACAACCGCTTCGCGATCGCC
>JAFAWJ010000083.1 GCA_019242065.1 Chloroflexota bacterium | reverse complement strand
CACGACAGCCGAAGGCGCCATCCTCGTTCGCCGCCTTCGCGCCCTGCCAACCCCAGCCGTCGCGCCCGTCGTCCGCCTCATAGACTGGCTCCGCCGCGTCGCTCTCTGAATTTTTTCAGGAGGAGGGATCTCGCGCATGCGCGGGCTCGGCCCGAATAAACAGCTAACTATGGCGGGCGGTGGCGCGCGCGCGGAGATCGGCCATGCTGGCCATGGCGATGACGCCCGCGAGCAGCAGCACGTCATCTTGCCCCGCCTGGGTGCTGACCTCGACCGCATTCGCATGCCGCCGCACGCGCGCGGCCGGCCGACCCTGCTGGGTCATGCTGAAGTCGCGCGCAAAGACGTTGCCGCGGGCGCGCAGCGGCTCGCCACCCGCCAACACCACGAGGTCGTAGCCCTCGAGCAGATTGCCGACAGCCACCGTCTTGACATCCGCGACGTGCGCCCCCGCGCGGTAAATCTCGAACTTCGTGCTGTCACCCAGCACCGGATCTTTGATCCACGCCTGCTCCGCCCCCTGGCTATCGTCGAGGCGCAGCTCGTCGCGGATGCGCACGAGCGGACCATGCACCCGGAACAGACGCTTCCCCGCGTGATCCTCGACGAGCATCTCGCGCGAGAGCAGCGAGGTCTGCTCCCGAATGTAGTAGTCCATTGCCGTCGTCGTCAGGACGGATGGACCATGACCGGCGTTCCGATGCTGGCCCAGTCCCACAGCCACTTGCTGTCGGCCAGGCTCAGGCCAAGGCAGCCGTGCGAGCCGACACCGCCGAAATTCGAGCTCCAGTAGTTGTCGTGCAAGCTGGCGCCGTCAGGCGTGAAGTACTGCGTCCACAGCACGTTTTTGACCAGGTACCCGTACTGACTGTCGTGCGGGATACCGAGCGTCATCGAATCCATCGTTTCGTTGGCGACGCGTCGCTCGATGCTGAACGTCCCTACCGGCGTCGGGAACACCGCGATACCGCGGAGCGCCAGCATCGAACGCACGGCCTGTTGCCCTTCGAACGCAACAACCTTGGTCACCGGCAGCAAGACTGCCCTCAGCCAGCGGCCGGTGAAGGTGTCTGAGGCGCTTGGCTGGAACACGCCAGACGAGGGCACGTAATAAGAGTCGTTGGTCTGATACCACGTCGCGCCGTCGTCGCCCTGCACGGTCCCGTTGACCGCCACGATGCTGCTGGCCGGCATGGGACCAAAGCGGGCACTGTCGACGGGAGTCGGGTAGGTGGCCAGGACCGAGTCCTCGGTGAGGACGATCTGCTCGTCCAGCTGGTCGATGATGGGTGGCGCAGGCTTGCTGACGTACGGGCCTGGCGGGTCACCAGGGGCCAGCAGACTGCTTGCCACGTAGGCCGTGCCTTGCGTATGCGGATTGAAGACGTAGCTCCAGCCGTTGGAGGTGGTGTCCAGAACCTGCAGCGGCGTGCCGGCACGCGCGAAGCCGAAGCGGTTGTCGGCGAGGTCTGGTGAGGCGCGCAGGGACGCTTCGCCCGTCGTGACTGCCCAGACGGGTCCGCCGATGGGGTTGGTGTCCGGCCAGTCGTCCAGCGTGGGTGGATCGCTGGCCTCCTGGGCAAACGCGATCGACGGCAAAGCAGCAAGGCCGAGCACCGAAGCAACCCCCCAGCGCAGCATTGCTCGGCGAGATGGACGTCCGTGCGCAGCCATGTATCGCATGCACCCACTTTAGCAAGACAGGTGCCGAATGAAGCGTTTTGCCGGTATCCGGGACACAATCGAGACACGGCGCGGAGACGCAATCCTTAGGTGGTCGTCGGTCGCCATCCGAGCCGCGGTGCGGCGGCCAGATGTGGTCTGAACCGGGGCCTGGCGGGTCGCAAGTAGCCACAAGAAGTCGTAGAGGGCTGTCTATGGCGTAGCGAATGGTCGAAGCGTCATTTTTCGGTCGACGTGTCGTACAGCGCGAGGTAGCGATCGAAGGCGGCGTCGACCGCCGGCCGATCCTGGCTGGCCAGCAGGTCCAGCAGCAGGCCGCGCACGACGGCCACCCCCAGGCGAGTGTCGGCGCGGAACTGCTCGCGATCGACCCCGTAGCGGTCGGCGAAGTCGACCAGTGGCTCGACCCAGGCGTCGACCACGTCGTCGAGAAAGCCAGCAGTCCCCGGTCGGCCGTGCAACGCCTGGGCGTAGAGCTCGTAGAAGAGCCGCTCGTTGGGCCACAGCGCCGGATCGGCCAGGCGCTGCCACATGCGCCGCATGATCTCGGCACGCGACAGGCCAGGGTCCGCGAGCAGATCGGCCAGGAACGCGCGCTGCGCCTGCTCGACCGCCTGGACGACCGCGACCAGCAGCCCCTCGCGCGAGCCGAAGTGGTAGATGAGCATGCGGTGGCTGGTACCGATGGCGGCGGCCAGATCGCGCAGGCTGAAGTCGGCGATGCCGTGGTGCTGGATGTGGTCGAGGACGCGGCCGAGCAAGCGGTCGCGGGGCGAAGCCGACACTTGACGTAGTCTAGCAGCTTCTGTACCATGTGGTACATGTACCAGTCGGTACAGCCACTCTCAATCAGGTCACTCGCCCACCTCCGTGCGATTCGGCCCTGCGACAGGCTCGGGCTTGGGCGTCGCTTTTCACGCCTCGGTACGACTCCGTACTGCGGCTCCCCCGTGAGGTTGCGGGCTATGCCCCGTCCACTCTCTCCATAAAAAGACTGCGAGGTCGCGCACGATGTCCGAGTTTCACTTCAGCGCGGAGGCGCTCCTCAAGGCACCGCCTGAGGTCGTCTACCACTGCCTGGCCGATTACCGCGAGCACCACCGTGTCGACAGTGGCTTCCTGCCGCCGGCCTTCACCCGCCTCGACGTCCTCGAAGGCGGCGTCGGCGCCGGCACCGTTATCCGCTTCACCACCCACCTGGGCGGCCGCAGCATGACCCGCACCCAGCACGTGAGCGAGCCGCAGCCAGGGCGCGTGCTCGTGGAGCGCGGCAACGGCGAGGGCAGCACCTTCAGCGTTGAACCCGAGGGCGAGGCCACGCGCTTGCGCATCGACACGACGCTGCAAGCCCCTGGCCTCGAGGGTGTGTTCCTGCGCTGGTTCGGCGCGCGTCTGCTGCGGCCCGTGTATGCCGAAGAGCTCGCCCGCCTGGAGCGCTGCGCCCAGACCCACACGGGTGTTTGAAGGAGATCGGCCAGGATCTACTTCACGTGAGCGAGGCGAACTCGCGAATTGACGCCTCGACTGCCTCCAGGCCACGATCCTGCGGCGGCCGCAGCAGGAGTCGGCTGACGCCCAGCTCCGTGTACGCGGCGATCGTCTCCGCAGTGATCTTCTCGCTCGGCGCGATCGTGATCTCGATATCGCCGAGGTCAGCCGGACGCGGCACCTGTTCGCGGACGGCGGCGAGTCGCTCGACGATCTCGCGCGTCTGCTCGACGCTCATGGCGTAGCCGTACCACCCGGCCGCGTACCGCACCGTACGCCGCAGCGCCCCCTCGGCGCGACCGCCCACCACGAACGGCGGGTACGGTTTCTGGACTGGCCTCGGGTACGCGTTGATGCCGTCGAAGCTGACGTGCTTCCCAGCGTAGTGCGGATGCTCCATGGTCCACAGCGCGATCATGGCCTTCAGGTAGTCGTTGGCGCGCGCGCCGCGTTCCTCCATCGGCGCGTTCATCCCCCGCGCCTCGACCTCGATCGAGCCGACGCCAATGCCGACGATCAGTCGGCCGCCGCTCAGCACGTCCACGCTGGCGAGCTGCTTGGCCAGCAGCAGCGGATTGTGCTGGGGCAGTAGCAGGACGCCGGTTGCCAGCTTCATGGTGCGCGTGTGCGCCGCCAGGAAACCCAGACCGGCCATGGAGTCGAGGAAGGGCGTCGTGCCGGGCCGCGGCGTTTCGCCAGGTGGCAGGTCCGGCAGGATGATGTGCTCGGCGGTCCAGAGCGACTCGTAGCCCAGCGATTCGGCCAGTGCGGCCAGTGGACCGAACTCCGGAACAGCCATCGTCCCAACGTTGATGCCAGCCAGACCCAATTTCATACGTGCAAGGCTACGGCAACCGCCGCCTGGGCCGAATTTCCACGTCACGAGCGTTTTGTTGAGTGAAAGACGCACAGAAAGGACACGCTACGTGACGAGCAACCCCGGATTCACCCGAGAGCTTCCCAGCCGACCGCGCGGTCGCCAGTGGCGGCGTGGCGCCACGTCCTGCTGACGGCCATCTGGCACGCCAAGGTCGTGCACACCGAGCGGCTGGGGCCCAACGCGGGCCCCTTTTTATGTCTTTCGCGAGAACCACAGGCCCGCCCCCGCGGCGGGCGACGTCATGTGCAGCTGCCCTGAAAGGAGGGCTGATCATGAATAGCTTCTTTGTTTTCGGCGACGACCTGATGCGCGCGCAGGTGGAAGATCGCCTGCGCGAAGCCGAGCACGACCGCCTGGTGGCGCTGGCCACCGGCCCAGGTCGGCCAATCCGCGCGCGCGTGGCCGGCTGGCTGTTCGCCCTCGCCCAGCGCATCCCTCACCCGCGCTTCGCGCGACCTCTTCCAGAGGGAGAGGTGTAGCTAACGCCGACGCTGTCTTTGGGATCCGCGCGGCGCGGTCAGCGGGCGCCGACCGGCGCAGCCTCGCGATACGCCTCCTGCATGGCGGCGACCGCGGCCGCGTCGGGCGGCGTGCCCATCGCCACGTGACGCGTCTGCTCCCACACGCGGTCGATCTGCGCCAGAATCTCCTCGTCCGGACGATCGATGTCGATCGGCACGCCGACCATCACCCACGACGGCCGACCCGTCAGCCAGAACACTTCGGTGCGATTGCCTTCGGGATCAAAGAAGTAGCAGCCGATGGCGCTCAGGTGGGTGACGATGTTGTCGATCTGGTAGCCGTGCTCCTGGATGCGGCGCTTGAAGTCGCGCAGGTCGTCGAGGCTTTCGACGCGCAGCGAGATTTGCTGGATCAGGTGCGGATCCTGTTCCTCCCCGCGACCGGTCATCAACGCGATTTCGTGATCCACGCGCTCGGGATCGGAGCTCAAGAATACCGCCCGACCGGGGCTCTGCTTGGTGATCTGCATGCCCAGGAAGTCTCGGTAGAAGGCAGTCATCCGATCGAGATCACGCACATGGATGCCGATGTGCCCAAGGCCGACGACTCGCGACATATGGTTTGCAAACCTCCCACGACGCGTGGTTGCTTCGGTGTGACCATACATCGCATGCTGCCCGGGTGAAAGAGAACGTGAGGGTAGACTCGTCAGCGCCATGAGCAGCCGCGAGGAGCTTGCCTACGCGTCGATCGCCGAGATTGCGCCCAGGATCAGGGCACGCGAGGTGTCGCCGGTCGAGTTGACCCAGGCCTGTCTCGATCGGATCGAGCGCCTCGAGCCCACGGTCAACGCCTTCATTACCGTTACCGCCGAAGCGGCGCTCGCCGAGGCCCGCGCGGCCGAAGCCGACATCCAGCACGGTCACTACCGCGGTCCGCTGCACGGCATCCCGATCGCCCAGAAGGACCTGATGTCCACCCGCGGCGTGCGCACGACAGGGGGCTCGAAGGTCCTCGCCGACCGTGTTCCCGACTACGACGCGGCGGTCGTGACTCGCCTGGCAACCGCCGGCGCCATCGCCCTGGGCAAGCTCAACCTGCACGAGTTCGCGGCTGGTGGCACCAGTGAAAACCCGCACTACGGCGCGGTCCACAACCCCTGGAATCTCGACCACAATCCGGGCGGCTCCAGCGGAGGATCGGGGGCCGCGCTGGCGGCGGGCATGTGTCTGGGCGCGACCGGCAGCGACACCGCCGGCTCCATCCGCATTCCCAGTCATGCCTGCGGGACGACTGGCATCAAACCGACGTACGGTCGCGTCAGTTGCTTCGGCGTGATCCCGCTGTCATGGTCGCTGGATCATGTCGGACCGATGACGCGCTCCTCCGCCGACGCGGCAATCATGCTCAACGCGCTGGCCGGTTTCGATCGACGCGATTCGGCAACCGTCGACCGCCCCGTCGACGACTACACCGCCAGCTTGAACCAGCCTCTGAATGGACTGCACATCGGTATTCCCACGACGTACTTCACGGCGAGCCTGCAGCCTGAAGTGGAGTCCGCCTGGCAGGCGGCGATTCAGACGCTGGTGCAGCTGGGCGCGGTACCGGTGAAGGTGGCCTTCACGAGTCTGGACGACGCGCAGCGGATCGGCATGACCATCGTGCGGGCCGAGATGGCCACGTTCCATGCCGCGTGGTACGCGGCGCACCCCGAGGCGTATTCCGACAACGCCCGCGAGCGCTTCGCGGCGGCGCGCCAGGTAGGCGCCGTCGAGTACCTCGAGGCTCAGCGTGCACGCGAGCCGATTCGCGCGGAGATGTGGTCGACCTTTGATCAGGTTGACGTTGTGGTCACGCCGACAATGCCGACGACCGTCGCGCGCATCGGCATCAGTGTGGTCGAATTCGACGGCCGCTGCTACGACACGGGCGAGCTGGCTACCCGCTGCACGTACCCCTTTAACCTGTGCGGGTTTCCAGCGATGAGCATCCCGTGCGGCTTCGACCGCCACGGCCTGCCTATCGGCCTCCAGCTAGCCGCCGCGCCGTGGCAAGAAGCCCAGCTCCTGCGCGTGGCGCACCAGTACCAGCAAGCCACCAACTTCCACCTTCATCGACCGTAGTTTTGGGCGGAAACCGCGCATGCGCGGTCTCCGCCCAGACCGAAACCCTAAAACTCGACGATCGCCCTCCCGGCGATTTCTCCTCTAGCCAGTGCGTCGCAAGCTTCGTTGATTTGCTCTAGCTTGTAGCGCCGGGTGACCATCAGGTCCAGCGGCAGCTTGCCTTGTTTGAACCACCGCACCAGCAACGGGAAATCGTGATCGGGGATCGAGCAGCCGCCGGGAGCGCCGCGGTACACCTTGCCGCCGAAGA
>JAFAWJ010000029.1 GCA_019242065.1 Chloroflexota bacterium | reverse complement strand
CCGTTGATTTTGCGCACGTCATCAAGCACCTGGTGGACGTGCACTATCCCGACGCGGACAAGATCGTGCTGGCCATAGACAATTTGAACACACATACACCGGGTTCGCTGTACGAAGCGTTCGACCCAACCGAAGCGAGGCGACTGGCAGATAAATTCGAGATCCACTTCACGCCCAAGCACGCCAACTGGCTCGATATGGCCGAGATCGAACTGAGTGTGTTGAGCCGACAGTGCTTGAACCAGCGCATCCCAGACAAACTCGCCTTGATCAGTGAGGCCACTCCCTGGATGCACAACCGAAACGTCAAGCAATCCACCATTGACTGGTGCGACCACGATTAGCCCCTTTTGATTTAACTGGCGCCTTTTAACCTGTGTCCTCGGACACACACGCGTTCGCGCGGTGCGTGAGGAAACTGCCCAGTCTGAGTTGTCGGCCTTGCAGGACACGGCCGCCAGCTCACTGAATTAGAACCGCCGCCCTCCACTCTCACGTGACAGCAATGTCGCGAGTTTCAATAAGCTCGCAGGAATGCGCCAGCCCGCGCTTAACGAGCGTCGTGTAATTGCCGGCTACACGGACTCATGGGCGCAGACCGGTATGACGAGGAAAAGCGAAACAGAGCGGGGCATCGCCGCTGGTGCAATCGAGACCGATGCCAAACTCTGCTTGGCCCTCCTCCGTCACTCCGGCTCATGCCTATGACTCAGATTTGGCGCCGGCAATTACCCAAGGGCCTTTAGGCCTGGCTCGGCACCTTGCCAGACCACTTTGTGGACCGAGTATAAAAGCGCATGGCAGAAGAGATCGACATTGACACCGACCGGCTCCAGGAGCAGATCGAGGAGCGCCGCCATCACGCGGCTGGGGCAGGCGAGGCGAGCGCGCCGGGTCGCGGACGCCCATTCTGGCTCGATGCGCTCGCCGTCAGCACCGCCCTGTTCGCCGTCTTCGCGGCGATCGCCGCGCTGGAGTCCGGCAACTATGCAAACGAGGCGCTGTACCGAGCCAACCAGGCCGTCCTGCTGCAGACCCAGGCCGTCGACACCTGGAATGAGTTCCAGGCCGACAGCCTGAAGAAGGACCAGCAGCAGACCCTGGCTGTCGTCCTGGGCCACGTGGGCGGGACGCCTGAAGAGATTCAGGCAACTCAGGACGAGGCCGCACGGCGTCAGCAGAGTCAAGACCAGCTCCAACCACAGGCCGAGCAACTCGCCCGGCAAACCGAGCAGCTCAACCGCGACTCGGAAGCACAGCTCGCTCATCACCACCGCTTCGCGGTGGCCGTAACGCTGTTCCAGGTCGCGATCGGGCTGGGTGCCATCGCCGCATTGCTACGGATGCCGCCGGTCTGGTGGGTGAGCTTGGCCGCGGGCGTGATCGGCATGTTGTCGCTCGTCAACGGCTTCACATTAACAGTCTGAATCGGCAGTTTACCTGACAACGTTCATGACGCTTGTGCGCAGCACAATCAAGCCCTAAATGCAGTTTCACCTGCGGTCGTTCCTCGCGATACAGGGTCTGGGCGCACGGACGGGGTCATCAGGTCGGCCCTGCCTACTGGGTGTTCCTGGATTTGTGGAATAGCGCCGGCACGTTGGGCGGCGCGGCGGGGACTCGCCAGAGCTGTTCGGAGGGCGGTCCGGCGTCGTCCCAAGTTGGGTCGTGCGGGTAGCAGAAGGAGGGCATGACAAAGTGGGGCGATCAGGCACCATGTGATGCTGATGGACGGGGTGATCGGCGACGGCGAAGTCGGGATAGATCTTGTGGAAAGTCGATGCGAGATCACCGTTCAGCATGCTGGTGCGGATCTGGAGCAGAAGATGGGCACGGGCGCCATGGAGATGGTGCGTGCGCTTCGAGTTGCCCGTCAGTCGGCGATCAAGGCACGAACGCAGGCCGCCAATGAACTGCACGCTCTGGTTGTCACCGCCCCGGACGCGTTACGTGCAGGGCTGCGACGGCTCAAGATATCCGAGCTCTTCACGACTGCGGCAGCCTTCCGTGTGAGTACAGAACTGACTACGCCAGCCGCGGCGACGAAGCTGGCGCTCAGGTCGATTGCCCGTCGTTATCAGCAACTCAGCGCTGAGATCGACGGGCTCGATGAGCACCTCGACCAGTTGGTTGCCCAGGCAGCACCGGCGCTGGTGGGCATCAAGGGGGTTGGCATCGATATGGCAGCCACGCTGCTAACGGTCATTGGCGACAACCCGGAGCGACTGAGCAATGAAGGTGCCTTCGCCCACCTGGTCGGAGTCGCACCCGTTGAGGCATCGTACGGCAAGATCACCCGGTATCGTCTCAACCGCGGAGGCGATCGCCAGGGCAACCGGGCACTACATCTCCTGGCCGTGGGCCGCATGGGCTGGGACCCGGCTACCAGGGCCTATGTGGAGCGCCGCACGGCAGAGGGTCGAACCAAACCGGAGATCATCCGCTGCCTGAAGCGCTACATTGCTCGAGAGCTCTACCCGGTGCTCCTCGCTGCCACCTCCACACTCGGCTCCGCCGAGCCGTCATCGTGTACCGGATCGGCTTGACAACCATGAGAGCATCTGCGGGCTCAAATCGACTGCTTCGGGCAAATTGACTGGTGCGGTTGCCCCGGGCGTAAGCACTGGCCCGGTGCAGGTCCACCAAGCATCGACGAGATGAGGCCACTCAGGCGCGCGGCGCTGGGCTGGCATGCTGTCGTAGATCAGCAATCAGCGCTTCGATGGTCTGAACAACGGCGCCCTCAACCTCTTCATGTGACAGGCCGTAGATATCCAGCAGCGGGATGCCAGTCTCAGAGCTAGCGAGGTGGCCGATGATGATCGTCGCACGATTGGTCATCTCCTCCGGTGCGCCGATGGTCGCCAGGACACGGCCAAGTGTCGCGATGCGTCCGCTGCGCCTGAGTGTGCGCACCTCCCTGGCAAACCCAGCCACCGCCTGCGCACGTACGAGCA
>JAFAWJ010001036.1 GCA_019242065.1 Chloroflexota bacterium | reverse complement strand
GTGGTCGTCGGCGTGGGTGTGGCGGTGACCGGAGACGGGCTCGCCGTGGTTTTGATGCCTGGCGAGACCGCGGGCGCGGGGCTGGTGACCACAGCCGGGCTTGCCGATGTCTGGGCCGGTACGGTCGTCGTCGCGCCCGAAGCACCTGCGGTGGGAGACACCTGCGGCTGACCAGCTGTCGCCGCCGGCGGACTCGAGGCACCCGTCGTGGGAGACGCCTGCGGCGGGGCAGGTGTCGCCGTCGACGGGACGGTCGTCGACGTGGCTGGTGCGGGTGTCGGCGTGGCAGGCGGCGGCGTGGCCGTCGGCGGCACGTGCGTTGGCGTTGGCGTGGGCGGCACGGGGGTCGGGCTGGCGGTCGGCTTCGAGGTCGCCACCTGGGTGACCACAGGCGTGGGCGTCGTCGAAGCGGCCTGCGCTAGACCGGGCGCGCCAGTCAGCAGCGCCATCATCAACGCGAGGCAGGCCGTAACAACCCGATGGGCTCGGGCGGCGTAATTAGCGGGTCGCGCCAACTTCCGTTGGCCGCGCGCTGTCGGCAGACGCCGGTAGGGTCGGAGGCACGCTCGCATCAAGGGCCGGTATACGAACGGTAAACGTTGTACCCCCCTGAACTGTGCTGTGCAGTTCGATCCGCCCACCATGCGCCTGGATGATCTCGCGAGCAATAGCCAACCCCAGACCACTGCCACGGTTGCCAGCGCGTGCCTTGTCAATCTGATAGAAACGTTCGAAAACGCGCGCTGCTTCTTCTGGCGGGATGAACGATCCCGTGTTGTGAACGGTCAGCATGGCCGTCCGAGATGGACGCGCGTTACGCGTGTTGGTGGCCGCGCGGGTCTCCTCGGTGGCCACGGAAACTGTGACAAAACCGGTCGGCGGCGTGTACTTGAAGGCGTTTTCGACCAGGTTGTCGAGCACCTGACCGATACGGTGCGAGTCACCCAGAATCATCACCGGTTCGGTCGCCTGAACGCCGAAGGTGATGCCGCGTTCCTGGGCGCGGAACAGGAACCGCGCCTGGGCCGCACGCGCCAGCTCGCTCAGGTCGAGTGGATCGCGCTGCAATGCCAGGTCGCCGGATTCGATGCGGCTGAGATACAGCAGGTCTTCGACCAGGCGGCGCATCCGCTCGGCTTCTTCGCCGATGATACGGCCGGCCTCGCGGGCACCCTCGGCGCCAGAGACCGTCCCGTCGACCAGGGCACCGGCGAAGCCACTGATCGAGGTCAGTGGCGTGCGCAAGTCGTGGCTGACGTTGGCCAGCAGGTCGCGCATGGTGCGATGCGAATGCGCCACTTCGCGGGCCATGGCCTTGAACGCCGAAGACAGCCGGCCGACCTCGTCATTGGTCTCGGGCAGGGTGAGGTCGGGATCGAGATTGCCGCGCGCCATCTCTTCGGAGGCGCGGGTGATCTCGGCGATGGGCCGGGTGATGCTCGACGCGAGCCAGAAGGCGATGACGATCGACACGAGCAGCGCACTCAGCGCCGCCATGGACAGCCTGGGCAAGATGTCGGTCCAGGCGCCCCCGAGCGTTTGCGCCGGAGCCACGACCGCCACGTGCATGCCGCCAAACTGGACCTCGAGTCGCGGATCGCCAAACAGGGGCGCCACCGTGAACAGCTCCTGGCCGGCGGGTGTCGAGACGGGGCCCTGTGAGACGTTCGGGCGGCGGCCCGGTTCGGGTGGGATCGAGAAGGCCTGGCCGGTAAAGGAGTTGTTGTCGGTGTCGTGCAGCACCTTGCCGCTGTCGTCGAGCAGCAGGATGCGCACGCCGGCATCGCCGGCCGCCATGTCGAGCTGGGCCGAGATCGTGGTCAACGATTGACCCGAGCGTGCCCAGCGCACGACCTGCGCCGCGTTATAGGCGGCGATGCTCTCGAGGCGGTCTTCCTCGGTCTGAATCTGATACTCGCGCAGCAAGTAGGCGAAGGTGGCGCTGGCCAGCAACAACGAGACGGCGATGACCGCGACGAAGGCGGCGATCAGTTTGGCCCGCAACGAAGAAAAGGGCGCGAACCTCACCCCGCGGTGCTCCTCAGGCGCGCCTGCGGCGCGCGGGCGCTGCCTCACCGGGCTCGGCTTCGACGAGCTTGTAGCCGACGCCCCAGACGGTCTGGATGCGCGCGGTACTGTCGCGCAGCTTCTCGCGTAGCCAGGTGACATGCACGTCCACGGTGCGCGAGTCGCCGTAATAGTCGTAGCCCCAGGCCAGCTTGAGCAGCCGTTCGCGATCGAAAACCACGCCCGGATTGCGCGCCAGGGTGGTCAACAGCTCGAACTCTTTAGGCCGCAGCTCGATCGGCCGATCGCCAATGCTGACCTCGTGCCGCTCGGGATCGATGCGCAGGTCACCGACCTGCAGCACCTTCTCGGGCGCCTTGCCGGCCGAGTAGCGCCGCAGCACCGCCTTGACCCGCGCCACCAGCTCACGCGCGTTGAACGGCTTGGTCATGTAGTCGTCGGCGCCCAGTTCCAGGCCGACGATCTTGTCCACGTCGTCGCCGCGCGCGGTCAGCATGATGATCGGCAGGTCACTCTCCTTGCGGAGCCGCCGACACACCTCCCACCCGTCGATCTCGGGCATCATCAGGTCGAGCACGAGCAGATCGGGCTTGGCCACACGCACTTTCTCCAGGGCTTCGCGGCCATTGCCAGCCGTTTCCACAGTGAAGCCCTCGGCCTGCAAGTACATGCGCGCCAGCTGGAGGATGTTCTTTTCGTCGTCCGCGACGAGGACGGTAGCCATAGTCAGTGTGTCCCGGCAGGAACCCCCTGCAGCAGTCTACCTAGAACGCGGAGTTTCAATCGGGTTAAACTGAGTTGAAGGCGCTGAGATCGAGACCCAGCAGCCGCGCGGCGTTGGTACACAAGAGCTTCTCCTCGAGGGTGCGCCCCAGGCGGAGGTCGAGAATGGCCGCGACGGCCGTCTCCCAGCGATACGGAATGTTCGGAAAATCACTCCCGAACACCACCCGATCCTGAAATTCCAGCACGCGCTGGATGGGCGGCGGGCCGCCGAGGTAATTGTTGAAGACCATCGCGGTGTCCAGGAACACACCTTCATACACGCCACACAGGTCGAAGAAGCTGTCGAACTCGTCGGCGCCGGCGTGCGCCACGATCAC
>JAFAWJ010000930.1 GCA_019242065.1 Chloroflexota bacterium | reverse complement strand
CCCGGCTCGAGGACCGTTTCGCGCTACTCAGGCGAATTGGCGGCCGTGGTGGCTCGCCGCGCCAGCAAACGCTGCGAGCCACCATCGAGTGGAGCTACAACTTGCTGGAACCCGCGGAGCAACAGTTGTTCCGACGCCTCGCCGTGTTTGCTGGTCCTTTTGACCTGCCCGCGGCGCAGGCTATGGGCGGCCCCGCGACACTTGACGTCCTCGGCCGGCTCGTCGACAAGTCGCTTGTCGTCGCACAGGCGAGGCAAAACACCACCCTTTACCGTCTGCTGGACACCTTACGCCCCTATGCCTGGGAACAGCTCGAAGCAGCGGGCGAGGTGGAGCTCGCACGGGAGCGCCACCTGGAGCACATTCTCGGCCGCGCGGAAGAGTTGTTTATTCCTACCGAGACGGTGGATGGCCCGACCTGGGCACTTGACCGAGACCTGGACGACTTGCGCAGCGCCCTGGAATGGTGCCGCGTGGCCAATCCACAGGCAGGGCTCCGACTCATGGCCGCTACCCAAAACGTGTGGTGGCGGCGGAGCTGTGCCGAAGGACGGCGTTGGGCCACGGTGTTCCTCGACTGCTGTCCGGAGCCAAACCTTGCGCGAGCCCAGACGCTACACACAGCCGGTCGCCTGGAGGTCTACGCCGACCCTGCCAAGGGGCGGCGCCTGCTGACCGAGGGCCATGCGTTAGCCGCCAGCCTTGGCGACCGCGTGACCGAGGGGATGCTGGACGGGCATCTGGGCATGGCCGCCTTTGCCCAGGGGGACACCGCCGCCGGCCTGGAGTATTTCGCTCGAGGGATCCAGATCATGGAGGAACTGGGCGACGTTCGCGCCAGTACGCGCATGCGCAGCTATCTCGCCTGGATCATGCTTGCAGACGACGCGCGGCGCGAAGAGGCCCGCGAGCAGTTGGAACGCGCGCACCGTGTCGCCGACGAGCTGGGCGATCGCTGGATCACCGGTATCGCTGACTTCGGCCTCGGGCTTTACTGGCGGCGGATGGGTAAACCACAGCGCGCCCTCCAGCAGTTTCTTCGGACAATCACCGTGCTGCAAAGCCTGGAAGAAGTCCCCCTGCTGTGCGAGGCGCTGCTGCAGGTTGCTCGGCTGATCGCCGCCAGTCAGCCTGTCCGCGCAGCCGAGTTGGCGAGTGCTGCGCTGGCCATCGCTGGCCGGGCGGGGGTGTACTTTCAGCCGAGAGTCCTGCGGCGGGTCGAGCAGTTGCGGACCGACCTGGGTGGGCGGCTCGGGTGCGCCCAAAGCGAGTGGGCGTGGGCTAAAGGAGAACGCATGTCTGTTGACGAGGCCGTGGCGCTGGTGCTCTCTGAAGGGCAGGAGGCGAGCACCGGGCCTGGTGGACTCAGTGCACGCGAGCTCGAGATCGCGCGCCTGGTGGCCCGCGGTCTCACCAGCCGACAGGCCGGCGAGATCTTGCATCTGTCGACGCGCACCGTCGACAGCCATCTCGGTCGAATGTTTAACAAGCTCGGGCTGTCCAATCGCCTGCAGCTCACCGCGTGGCTCATGCGCACCACGGCCGAGCCCGGTCGGGATGTCGGCGCGTCGGTCCAGGCACGTTCGTGAGCGCCACATTGCGTAAACGATTCAGTAGCTCTGCGCTAGGCAGGTGCTGGCCAGTCACCTACGTTGCTAGAGGTGGGTGAGCCGCCAGTGCGGAGGTGCTGAGATGAGCAGCGCAGACAGGATCGGGCTTCATTGGCCCCCGACAAGCACGTTCGATGGCGCTCCGGTGAGCGCGGGCGACTCGATGCCGATCTCGTTCGGCCGCCGCCTGGGGATGCTCGCCGATGAGCACCCCGAACACACGGCGATTATCTTCGTGCCGAGGTCTGGCGATGAGCGGCGGCTCTCGTGGCTCGAGCTCGACCGCGCCTCGAACCGAGTCGCGCGTCTGCTCGCGGCCCAAGGCGTTGATGCGCGGTCCACGGTTGTTGTCGGGTTGCCCAACGGTCCCGAGCACTACATCACGACCTTTGCGGTCTGGAAACTCGGGGCCTTGCCACTGGTCCTGCGTCCTGCGCTGCCGGATCGTGAGCGCGACGCGGTGCTGGATCTGGCCCGGCCGGCCTTGATCGTGGCCGATTGGGCTGGCGCGGCGTATCCGACGTTGCAACCTGGCAAGCTGTGTCGTGCACAGAGGTTCAGCGATCGTGCGTTGCCCGATCGCATCTCAAATCCCGGCCGAGCACTGGCCTCAGGCGGTTCTACCGGACGACCCAAAATCATTGTTTCGCCGGGTCCATGGACACGGGTACCGGGCGCGCCGGTACCGTTCCTCGGTGCAGCCGGCTTCGGCATGTGCCACACCCAGCTGGTCAGCGGGCCGCTGTACCACAGCGCTCCGTTCCTGACGAGCTACCACGGTCTGTTCGACGACAACACCCTGGTCGTGCTCGAAAAGTTCGATGCGGCACGCGCGGTCGAGTTGATCGAGCAGCATCGCGTGCAGTCCATGTACCTGCCACCAATTCTGATGCAGCGGATCGCGGCCTTACCCGATGTGCAGGCGCGCGATCTCTCCAGTCTGCAAGCGGTGGCGAGCAGCGCCGCGCCCTGCCCGCCGTGGCTCAAGCGCGTCTGGATCGACCTGGTCGGGGCTCGGCATGTGACGGAAGTCTTCAGCGCCACTGAGGGTATCGGCCGCACCGTCATCCGCGGCGATGAGTGGCTGACGCATCCAGGCAGCGTCGGGCGGCCGTTCGCAACCGAGTTGCGGATCCTGGATGATGCCGAGCGGGACCTGCCGCCCGGCGAAATCGGCCAGATCTTCATGCGTCCGCAGCAACGAGTCGCTGAGACCTATCGCTACCTTGGAGCAGCGCCGGCGACGACGACACCCGATGGCTTCGTGAGTGTTGGCGACCTCGGCTGGGTGGATGAAGCGGGCTACCTGTTCGTGGCCGACCGACGAACGGACCTGATCATCACTGGGGGAGCGAATGTCT
Organism: Chloroflexota bacterium; assembly: GCA_019242065.1. The sequence goes on along the minus strand of JAFAWJ010000930.1, from coordinate 550 downwards.
ACCCGGCGGAGGTCGAGGCCGCGTTGACCGAGCACCCAGCTGTCGCCGATGTCGTGGTGATCGGGGTGCCTGACGCCGAGTGGGGCAAGCGTGTCCACGCGGTCGTCCAGCCGCGACTAGCCGACCATCCACCGAGCGTCGCGGTACTGGATGCGCACTGTCGCGAGCGACTGGCGGCGTACAAGGCCCCCAAGACCTACGAGTTCCTCGTGGATCTCCCGCGGAACGACGCAGGGAAGATTCAGCGTTCGGCTCTGGCGGCCGCGCGGGCCAGCGGCTGGGTCGCAGGGATGATCGCTGTCAAGCCAGGGATGATTGATCGCGGCCGCACCTGATTGGCAACAGACCGAGATCGGCAGGAGTGAGGCCGACGGGTGGACCAGTCGGCCTACCGGTCCAAGGCCCCGGTGGTGATGATCACTCGTCGTCCGCGTCACGTGGTTGGGCTAGACGGAGAGCACGGAATGCTTGAGTACGTTACGGGTCTGTGCCCATCATCTTGATGCGCACATGCGGCGAATAGGCCTGCCCGGCGACGTCCTTTTCGCTC
>JAFAWJ010000697.1 GCA_019242065.1 Chloroflexota bacterium | reverse complement strand
CGACGACTCGATCGTCGTCCTGGAAAACATCCATCGCCACCTCCAGCTAGGAGAAAGTCCGATCTCGGCGGCGCTGACGGGCCGCAGCGAGATCGGCATGGCGGCGTTGGCGATCACGGCGTGCGACGTGGTCGTGTACACGCCGGTTGCGTTCATGTCCGGCTCGATCGGTCAGCTGTTCCGTCAGTACGGGCTGACCGTCACCGCGGCCACGATCTTCTCGATGCTGATGTCGTTCACGCTGACGCCGATGCTCGCATCGCGCTGGCTGGGGCATTCGGACAAGCCCAGCCGTTTTCGGCGGCTGACGGCATTCGGGCAGGCATGGGACCGTGGTTTCGCCCGCGTCAGCAACTTCTTCGCCAACAGCGTCGCGGTCACACTGCGGGTGCGTTGGCTGGTGCTGCTGTTCGCCACGGGTCTGGTCGCGATTACCTTTTCGCTGATCCCACTGCGCGTGATCGGCACCGAATATGCGCCAGCCGAAGACGACAACGAGTTTTCCGTCAACCTGCAGATGCCGCCAGGGACGTCGCTGACAGCGACCGACGCGGCGGCTCGCCAGGCCGAGGGGTACCTGCAGCAGCTGCCCGAGGTGCAGAACTACTTCACGACGGTGTCGATCCCGGGTGCCAATCGGGGTGGCTTCGGAGGGGGGGCGAGCTCGGTCAGCATCGACGTCACGACCGTCGACAAGAGTCAACGCAAGCGCACCGTCTTCGACCTGCTGAATGTCATGCGAGCTCAGACCCGCACTATCGCCGGCGCGTCGTTCAGTGGCAACGTCACCAGTCCACTGCCCGGTGGTGGTGGGGGCTTTGGGATTCAGGTCACGCTGAGTGGTCCGGACCTGAACACCGTCGAGCAGGTCGCCCTCGAAGCGCAGAACGCGCTCCTGCAGATACCCGGCGTCCAGGACATCCGCAACAGTCAGCTCGCGCAAGTGCCGCAGCTCAACATCCAGCTGGATACCCAGCGCATGGCGGAGCTCGGCCTCTCGAACCAGACGGTCGACACCGCCCTGTCGACCGCCATTGGCGGCACCGTGGTGACCGAGTTCCAGCCGCCGGGCGTCCAGCAAGAGGACATTACCCTGGAGGGCCCGGCCACCTCGCGCTACAACCTGACGACGCTGAGCCAGATCCCGGTGGGTTCGTCGAACAACTCCACGATCACCCTCGGCCAGATCGCGACGATCACCAATGGCAGCGGGCCGGTCTCGATTCAGCGCGTCAACCGCGCCGACACGGTCACCCTGTCGGCATCGGCGGTCGGTCGACCGTTGGGCGACGTCTCCCAGGACATGTACCGCACGCTGAACGCGGTGAGCATGCCCGCGGGCTATTCGTATGCTCTGCGCGGCTCGGTGCAGATCTTCAATCAGGCGATCACGGCGTTGGCCGCGGCGCTGGTGCTGTCGATCGTCCTCGAGTACATGCTGCTGGTGGCCCTGTACGAGTCGTGGCTGTTGCCGTTCGTGCGCATGCTGACGGTGCCGCTCGGATTGCTGGGCGGCCTGACCATGCTGTTGATCACGGGCAACACGATCAACATTTTCTCGATCATTGGCATGATCATGGGCGAGGGCCTGGTGGCCAAGAGCGGCATCCTGCTGATCGACTACACCAAGACGCTGCAGGAGCGCGGCGTCGGCCGCACGGCTGCCCTGCAGGAAGCCGTCCGCGTGCGGCTACGGCCGATTTTGATGACCTCGGCCACGATGATCTTCGGTATGCTGCCGCTGGCGCTGAAACTCGAGCCGGGCGCAGAGACACGGGCGCCGATGGCGCTGGTTGTCATTGGCGCGCTGCTGTCGTCGACACTGTTGACGCTGATCGTCGTGCCGGCGCTGTATACGCTGCTGGACGATCTGCAAAGTCGAGCGTTCGGTCGGAAGCGGCGCGACTTCGAAGCTGTCCCCGCCGCGGCGGGCGCCGATACGACGGCAGACGGGGCGGCGGTAGCAGTCGCGACGCACGGCAACGGCCACGACGCCGCCGCACATGACAACGGCCACGACGGAGCGGCGCATGGCGACGGCCGGGATGGTGTGCCGCTGAATATCGTCGAGTCCGCCGACGCCTACGTGATTCGCGCGGCCCTGCCAGGCATCCGACTCGAAGACGTCGACGTCTCGATTCACGGTCACACACTGACCATCAGCGGCGAGCGCCGCGTGGACAGGGAAAGCGACGGGGCCAAATATCTGGTCCAGGAGTACGAAACTGGCCAATGGCACCGCACGCTGGCGCTGCCGCAAGAGGTCGAGAGCTCGGATGTGCGCGCGACCTATGAAAATGGCATCCTTGAAGTGCACTTGCCGAAAGCTGCTCCTGGAACCGCACGCCACGTGCCCATCGACGGTAGTCTGACGGGGTAATGCGGCGTGGGCGTGGGCTTCTGGGTTCTGCAAGCCATCCTGGTGGCGGCGGCTGTGGCCACCGGCATCGCCGCGGAGCGCCGCAACCGCGCTGACCAGAATGCGCCGCCCGTCGATGCGCCGCGGCGGCGCGTTCCAGTTGAGTCGGCCAGTGTCGCGCGGGGCACGTCGCAGTTCACGGCGCGAGAGCAGTCGCGGCTCGCCTCACTGCGGCGGCTGGTCGAGCAGGCGCGCGCGCTGAAGACCGACCTGTACGACGATCTTCAGGCGGATACAGCGACCGAGCGCGAAGCGACGAGCGGCACGACGACGCGGAGCGGTCACCCGCGGTCGTGGCGCGCCTTTACGGTGTGCATCGGGATGGGGCTGGTCATCATTGGCGGGATCGGCACGTGGCAGGCGAACGCGGCGATGACGCGGCTGGAGCGCGAGGCGCAGGCGCCGATTGGCAATGGTTCGGTGGCGGGCCACCTGTTGCCCGGAGTGATCGCCAACCCGGGCAGATACCTGGATGCCGTCAATTCGGCCGCGACCAGCGTTGCCGCCAATCGCGACCCCATCGAGGTCATCGCCTGGTTGGATCAGAAGCAGGCGCTGGACCGGTTCGAAGCGGTGATTGGTCTGGGTGCAGCGTGCTTGCTGGCGACCGTCGCCGGCTGGCCGCGCCGAGCCGAGCCGACGGGGTCGGGGTCGGGGTCGGGGTATTTCGACGACGAGCCCGCCGGCTCGGTGGGCAGCGACCTGCTGCCATTCGTCCTGGTCGCTTCGGTGTTTTTCGTCGCGATCAGCTTCTTCGAGCTGGTGTGAGGCTCCGGGTTCAGTCGCCGGCGTAGGCGTAGCGGCTGAGCGCGCCCTCATCCAACTCCAGACCCAGGCCAGGTCGATCCGGTGAGAGGACCAGCTCGCCGCGTTCGACCGGCGGGACCTCTTTGAACAGCGGCATGGCCCACGGGTAGTACTCGACGGTCAGGCCGTTCGGGACCGCGGCAATCAGGTGCGCCAGGATCTCGGTCGCGAGGTGGGGAACGACCTCGAGCCCGTAGATCTCCGCCAGGTGGGCGACCTTGAACGCGCCCGAGAGCCCCAGGTCCTGATCGACCATGACGATGTCCACACTGCGGTTTTCGACCAATGGCCGAAACGAGGCCATGTTGAAGTAGGTTTCGCCCGCGCACGTGGGGATGTCGATCGCCTCGCTGACCTGGCGCAGGCCTTCGAAATCGACGTTCGAGGTCGCGTCTTCGAGCCAGTACGGTCGATAGGGGGCGAGGGCTCGGGTCGAGGCGATGGCCTGCTTTACCGTCCACTGCTGATTGACGTCGACCATGATGTCGACCTGATCGCCGACTGCTTCGCGCAAGACCCGCATGTGCTCGATGGCCTGCGGCAGGCTGGTGCGACCGAGATGGCACTTCATGGCCGTGAAGCCGTTGCTGACGTGGCGTTCGGCGCTGCGTGCCACTTTATCCAGGTCCGCGTCGGGCTCGATCCGCCAGCTCGCATAGCAGGGCACGCGGTCGCGGTAGCCGCCGAGTAGCTGCCAGAGGGGCTGCTGCGCCGCCTTCGCCTTGAGGTCCCAGAGGGCGATGTCCACGGCGGAGATCGCACAGAAGGCGACCCCCTTGCGCCCCCAGCTGCGGACGTGCCAGAACATCCGCTCCCAGAG
>JAFAWJ010000516.1 GCA_019242065.1 Chloroflexota bacterium | reverse complement strand
CCTCGATCGCGGCACTCATGCCAGCACCTTTCAGGCCGTCTACAACGCATCGTCATGAACAGGGGCTCACCATCCGAACCGCGCAGCAGCATGGGCCGCGCTTGTTGGAGCACGTCACGCGCGGCGAAGATCGTACGTGTCGCCCCTGCACAAGTAGGTCACTCGGTCCTCGAGACCGGCGGCGCGCACTTCGGTCTGAAAATCGCTGAGTGCGGAGGAAAACAGGTCGTAGTCGTCATAGTGGATAGGGATGGCGTGCCGTGGCCTGACGATGCCCAACAGCTCGACCCCTTGTTTGCCGTCCATCGTCACCATGATGCCCATGACGCGGGTGCCCCCCAGGTGCAGGAACGCCAGGTCAATGGCGGGATGGCGGCGAGGAATGTCGAGAAGATCATCGAACACGAGGGTGTCGCCACTGATGTACACCGAAAGCTGCAATCCCGCGCGTGAGTCTTCCAACTCCAGCACGCTGCCCATGACGTTCGGCAGTGCAAAGTCGACAAGTGTCGGACCATGCTTGCCCGGAGTTGCGGTCAGTCGCAGGTGGCTCGCGTTTTTTGTTTGTTCGAATCTCTGCCACGTCTTCAACGGATGAACATTGGTGAAGCCGCGGGTAGCCAGCTCGTGGGCCGCGTCCGGTGGAGTGACAATAAGCGTCGACTTGTCGAGCTCGCGCTCGGCGACCTGGTCGAAATGGTCGCCATGGAAATGCGACAGGACCAGCACATCGATGGGCGGCAGGTCGGCTATCTGACACGCCGGATTCGTCTGGCGCGTGGCATGCAACCCATACCCAATGGACACCTCTTCGCCCTTGTGGATGAAGTTTGGATCGGTCAAGAGACACAAGTCTCCAAAACGCAGAAGCAGCGTCGCGTTTCCGATGAATGTGACGGAGTGTTCAAGCAGTTGCATGAGCGCCCTGGAGCAGCCCCCATGCCAGAAGGACTCGTCGCAGGCCGCGAGGTGCTCATCCGAACCCGCGCGTGTCTTCGTTCGGCCTTGACACCAGCGCGCGCGGGCCTCCGCCTTGGACTGAATATGTCATAACCGTGCGGTCCGTTCGAGCGCGCTTCTTCAACCGCTTGCGCCACGACGCATGACCATACTCGGCAGTCGAGCGCTTGCGCACAGCCCAAGCGAGTTAGCTCACTACTGCAGTCATCCGTCGTTCCGCGCACCAACGCCAGCCATCGCGTCCGCAGACGCTTCCGTGCTGGGGGAAGAGAACGTCTCGGATGTCAGACTCTCGTCAGAATGCCAGACGCGAAGCAGCACCACCATACCGAGCAGCGAGATGGCGGCGATGAGCGCAATCCCGACAAGAACAGGCGGTAAACCGGTGGCGACGCCAACAACTCCGGCGAGGCCACCAGCGGAGTCGAAAACGCCGTGAAGAAATGACACGAACACGTACGCGCGGAGGGTGCGACCAGACATAGCAGCACTCAGCGTTCAGGTGACGCTGGATTTGTTGTCATCCAGCTGAGACGCGGCACGCGGCTTGCACCACCGCGGCGTGGCCGGAATAACGAACCGCGATCCCAACCTTGAGAAGCAGAACCAGCAGCGTGTCGAGGCCCGCAAGCGCGAGCTACCAGGTCCTGAACAGGTCAATCATCCAGAGAAGGACCACGCGATTCATGAGGATGGCAAGGGCGATCTCGCCAAACGCGGACGAGTCTCGGAAACCGGCACCGGACCTGGCACCGAACACCAGGGCCACTGAGACGGGTTTGGCGCACCACACACCGCTCCTGTTCTCCACCTCGTGGTGCGGCGAGAGATGTGTCTGTGGAGCCGGGTGCGTCAATTGCGCACGCACGCCCGGTTCAGACCGGGGGTGGGAAGGCGAGGCCAGGGCAGACGGCCTCGGCTCGAGCGGTCAAGACGCGGACAAGACAGATAGCGCGCATGGTGGCGCAGAGCCCGTTCGTCACTGCATGGCACGCGGACTCGGATCTGCCGGCGATGGCGCCAGACCGCCGTCAGCAAGGCGCAGCAGTCACCGCCCATCCCGCGTGAGGAGCGACACGTCGCGCGCCGGCGAAACGGGGGAAAAGGTGCACATTCGTAGCTGTCGGCATCCGAATATTTACAAGTACGCTGGCACTACTATCACGCGGCCAGCCACGGCCCCAGGTAATATGCTCAACATAAGCTGATGCCACTCCACGATACAGAGGGACGCACGCCTGACGTTGCCAGTTGGCCAGACATCTGCGCGACGCTCCAGCAAACGCTTGCGGTGTTTGAGCAGGTATCAGACTTCGTTGCGTCCTCGCCGTGGCGGGATCGGGCGGCCCAGTTCGAAAGCCGCAGAATCGAGGGCGTTGCCCGACTCGCGCGCGCAAGACTGGCCTCGGGTGGCGGCGCCGCGGCGCGGGTCCAGCGACCATCGGCTTCTGAGATCACAGCTCAGCAGGACCAGCACGCAACCGTCGGCGTATCTGCCGCGGACGCACCATTGTCCGCGGCAGCAGACCCCGACCCCCGCCCGACGCCGAAACAGCCTCGGCCGTCCGCATCAGAGTCCCCGCTGTCTGCGCGGGAGCGCGAGGTCGCCGTCTTGATCGCAAGAGGTTTGAGCAACCGCGCCATCGCCGACGAGCTGGTGGTCGTTCCGGGAACCGTTGCCAACCATGTGGCGAACATCCTCCGAAAGCTAGATTGCACGAATCGAGCGCAGGTGGCCGCGTGGGCGGTCCGCCATGGATTGGTAGCCGACGATTCTTTAGCTTGAGGCCGTCGGAGTGCAGGCGGAGCAGGTCGCGCAGATCTGATCAAATTCGCGGCAACAGGGGCTGCAACCACAGTGCTAGCGCGTGGACAACCGTGTGCAAATGCCCCCACGAGCAGAATGTGTGTATGTACACGGGCGCTGGAGCGAAAAGAGCGCCGTAACGTGAGTTACGCTCTTACTCAAAGAGCGACGCTGCGGGACGATTGATGGAAGGGCCAGTCATGCTCAACCCCCGCGACGTCCTTATCCTCGCCGAAGCATATGAAGTCAAACCGCGCCAGGTGTTGGACGACTCGGCAAGTGTCCAGGTATGGTGCTGGTCCGCACTCGAGTTGCTTGTGCATATGCGCGACAAATACGGCTGGCACGTGTCAACGGCGATCTACTATGTGGCCTCGCTGCGACGTGCCATAGGGGAGGCCCGTATGAGCCAGAATACGTGGCCAATCGATTGAGGCTTTCGGCAGATGAATCAGGACAGATCCGACTGCCACGCATGGCCTGGTCGGGCCACCACGACAGCGGCATCGTCCGCTGATCGGGCGCAGCGTTGCAGGATGCCGTCCGCTACGGCCTGCGGATTCTCGCGTGCGGTCTCAGGTGGTGCGTCCACTTCAAACCCCAGGCGGATTCCGTCAGTGTGCATGACCAGTGTCCACTCCGAGCCTAGCGTGTGTGAGAAGGTACGCAGACGGGGTAGCGTCAGTCCAACGATGCCGCGGTAAGCGATCAGGCGCTGCCAACGAGCATTGACAATCAGACAGGCTTCCGTATTCCCAACGCCCGCGTAGGTGAGCTGCTGAGTCACGGGATCGATGGAGGCGACTGACATTGCCGCGCCACGACTGCTCACCAGTGCGGCGTGGCATGCGCGC
>JAFAWJ010000482.1 GCA_019242065.1 Chloroflexota bacterium | reverse complement strand
GCCTCCAACGCCGGGGCGCCCTGGGACACGTCCGCGGTCATTGGCGGATGTACGGCTTTCCGTCCGCCGCGGGCGGCGTGGCGCGGCCGACCGCACCGGCCACCACGATGATCGTTAATACGTACGGCAGCAGCGAGATCAACTGATAGGGCACGTTGACGCCCTGCAGCTGCATCGCGGTGGGAATGGCCTCCGCCACGCCGAACAGGAGTGCCGCGCCCCATGCCCCAAACGGCGTCCACTTGCCGACGATCATCGCCGCCAGGCCGATGAAGCCGATGCCGTTGGTCATCAGCGGTTCGAAGTGCGGCACCGACTCGAGCGTGAAAAACGCGCCGCCCAGTCCGGCGATCGCACCACCAATGACGACGTTGATGTAGCGCTGGCGATTTACGTTGACGCCTACGGTGTCCGCCGCCAGTGGATGCTCGCCGACGGCGCGCGTGCGCAGGCCCCAGCGCGTGCGAAACAGGGTGAAGTGCAGCACGAACACCAGGACGATGGCCGTCAGCGCCAGGGGCTTTTGCTGGAACAGGATCGGGCCGATCCACGGCACGTCGCTCAAGCCCGGGACGTTCAGGCGCGGAAACGCGGCCAGGCCGGGCGGTGCGCCAGCCGTGAACAACTGGCGATTCAGGTAGCCGGTAATGCCGACGGCGAGGATGTTGATCACCGTGCCGCTGATGATCTGATCGACCCGGAACGTGATCGACAGCACGGCGTGCAGCAGCGCCATCAGCGCGCTGCTGACGATCGCCGAACCGAGCGCCAGGAACGGGTTGTGGGTGTAGACGCCGACCATGAAGCCGAAAAACGCCGCGGTCAGCAGCATGCCCTCGATACCGATGTTGACGACGCCCGTGCGCTCGGAGCAGATGCCTGTCAGCGCGCCAAACGTGATCGGCGTCGCTTGCGTGATCGTCACGGTCAGGATCGACAGCGTCGCCGCCGGACCGAACTGCACGCCGGCCAGCACCAGCAGGATGATGCCGATGCCCGTCCACACGGCGACCTGCAGCCAGACCTTGAACTGACCTGGACTGCCGACGCGTCCGATGGCCGCCGTGTCGAGCGTCACGTTTCGGCCTTGCCCCAGCTTGCACCGAACTGGACGTCACCCGTCGCCGCCCTCTCCGCTTCGCGCGGCAGTCGCAGACGGTACAGCCAGCGGATCATGGTCGGAGCCGCGACGAAGATCAGAATCAACGCCTGGACGACCTGAATGATGTCGATCGGAATCTGCGACAGGAATTGCATGCGCGCCGAACCCGACGCCAGTCCGCCGAATAACAGGGCCGAGGGCAGCACCCCAAAGGGGTTGCTGTGGCCCAGCAGCGCGACGGCGATGCTGTCAAAGCCATAGCCCGCGGTGAACGCCGCCGCGTAGTAGTAGTTCAGGCCGACGACATCGAGTCCACCCGCCAGACCGGCCAGGCCGCCCGAGAGCGCCATCAGGATCACGATCGTTCGGCCGACCGAGATCCCGGCGTAGCGCGCAGCGTTCGGATTAGCGCCGACGGTCCGGATCTCGAAACCCAGGGTAGTCTTTTGCAGCAGCCACCACACCCCGATGGCGGCCAGCACTCCCAGGACGACGCCCCAGTGCACCCGATACTGCGGATCAGGCAGTAGCGGCGGCAGCCGTGCCGACTGCAGCACGGGCGCGGTCTGCGCGATGGCAACGGCCGGATTGTGGTCTTTCATCGGACCGCCAAGCAGATAGCTGGCGATGTTGATCGCCACGTAGTTCAACATGATCGTGACGATCACTTCGTGGGCGCCCGTGTACGCCTTGAGGAAGCCTGGGATGGCGCCCCACAACCCGCCGACGAGGAAGCCTGCCAGGATGGCCAGGATCAGGTGAAAGGGGAACGGCACGCCGGTCACCGCGTAGCCCACGAAGGCCGTGGCCAGCGAGCCCATCGTGATCTGGCCTTCGACGCCGATGTTGAACAGTCCGCCCTTGAAGGCCAGGGCAACGGCCAGTCCGCCAAAGATGTACGGCGTCGTGCGGACCAGCGTGTTCGACAGCGAGCGCGGCTGGCCGAACGAACCTTCCCACAGCCCCTGGTACGCCTTCGCGACATTGCCGCCCGTCAGGGCGATGATCACGCCGCCGATGGCCAGCGCGGTGACCACCGCCAGGACCGGAACGATCAGCGCGTACAGCCACGAGCGCCAGGCAGCCATGGATGCTGTACTCTGCGCCGGCGGGCTATCCCTGCGGGCAGTTCCCCGTCGGCTCGGTGAAGCCTGTCGGCGTCTTGCCGGAGGTCACGTCCGCGCTCACCTGGTTCATCTTCGTCAGGACGTCCGGGGGGACCTGACCCTGGTTGTGGATCGGCGCCAGGCCGACGTCGCCGACGAAGTTGCCGCCCTGGAAGGCACCGCTTTGGACCGCCTTGATCAGCTTGTAGGTGCCCGGGACGATCAGTTTCATCGCGCTGGAGACGATGATCTTCTGGGCCTCGGGCAGCGACAGCCACTGGTCGGTGTCGACGCCGATACCCAGGTTGGGGTCGCCCTTGTCGGCAACGGCCAGCAACGCACCGTTGCCGGTCAGGCCGGCCGCGGCGAAGATGATGTCGGCGTTCTGGCTCATCATCTGGTTGGCCGTGGTGTTGCCCCAGACCGTGTCGGTGAAGCTGCTGGCGCAGGCGGCCAGGACCTTGATGTCGGGTTTGGCGGCCTTGGCGCCATTGATGTAGCCGACGCCGTAGCGCTCCACGGCTGGCACGTTCGACAGACCCAGCACCTCGCCGACGGTGCCGGACTTGTTCATCAAGCCGGCGAGGTAGCCGGCCAGATAGCCGCTCTTGTCCTCCTGAAAGACCAGGCCGGCAAGGTTGGGCACAGTGGTGTCCTGGGCCTGGTCGACGCCGATGAACTTGATGTTCGGGTTGGCCTGGGCGGCGGCTACGGTTGCGGGGCCGAGGAGGAAGCCGACGGTGACGATGACGTCGTAATTGTCCTGGACGAACTGGTCGATGTTGGCGGCGTAGTCAGTCGATTGCTGGGTTTCGATGAACTTGATGTCGGTGAAGCCCAGGTTGGTCTGGGCGCACTGGACGCCTTCCCAGGCGGACTGGTTGAAGCTGCGGTCGTCGACCTTGCCGACGTCGGTGACCAGGCCGACGCGCAACTGTTTGCCGCCGGGGGACGGGTCGTTGGGGCAGCCCGGATCGGGGGGTGCGGCGGCTGAGGCGGCGGCTGCTACGGGGCTGGCTGCCGGACTGGCGGCCGGACTCGCGGCGGGACTGGCAGCCGGACTCGCGGCCGGGCTGGCCGCCGGACTCGCGGCTGGGCTTGCCGCCGGGCTGGCCACGGGATTGGCGGCCGGACTGGCCAGCGGGCTTGCGGCCGGGCTGGCCGCCGCGGCGGTGGTCGGCTGGGGCGCCGCGGCGGGTGGGGCCGTGGGCGCCGCCTGCTGGGCGGGTTGACAGGCTGCCAGCAGCAGGCTTACAGACGAGACGACCGCGGCGGCAGTGCGCAACGGTGACATCAGCAATCAGGGCCTCCAGGGGGGGCGGTGAAGTGAGGCGAAGCATATCAGCCCCGATGCGGACCCATCGCGGAGCGCGCCGGTGCAACCATGCGGTCCGCGAGGGTGTTGTAGACACCGATGAGTGACGACCTGGGACTGGCCGCTCGCCTCGCTAGCGATTTGGACAGCCACTTCGAAGAGCTCGTGCGGACCTTCCAGGACCGACTCTACGGCTTTGCCCTGCGCCTCACCGCCAGCCCGCAAGACGCCGAAGAGTCGACCCAGGACAGCTTCGTACGCGCCTACCGCGCCTTGCAGCGCTACCCCGACGACCGCGTCAGCACGCTGCGCCTGAAACCCTGGCTGTATCAAATCACCCTGAACGTCGTCCGCAACCGCGTGCGGCGACCCGATCTGCAGCGGGTCAGCCTGGAGTGCCCGGCTGTCGCCGACGGCCTGCAGAGCCAGCGTCCAGACGAGCAGCCCGAGCACGCCAGCCTGGCCAGCGAGACGCAGACCCAACTTGCGCGCGCCATCGGACGGCTGCCCGAGCGCTACGCCGCGGCCGTCGTGCTGCGTCACGTCCAGGGCCTGTCCTACGCGGAGGCCGCCGAGATCCTCGACCAACCCGTCGGCACCACCAAGTCCGACGTCCACCGTGGCCTGAGCTTGCTGCGCGCGGCGCTCGAGCCCGAGTCACTGCTCGTGGGAGACCCTGCATGAACCACCGCCAACTGCTCACCGACCTTCGCACGCTCGGCGAGGTGCGCGCCCCGGCGACACTGCTCCAGCACGTCGTCGACGACCTCGGCCTGGGTGACCAGTACGCCGAGCTCGCGACGCCGCTCGGCCGCGTCTTTGTGGCCTGGAACCGCCTGGGAGTGTCCGCGGTCATGCAGACGGCCACACCTGAGGAGTTCGAGGCGCGCTTCACGCAGCGCTTCGGGCGCGCGCCGCGGCACGCGCCCGACGGGCTGCCGACAACCGTGGGACAGCGCTTCGACCTACGCAGTGTGACCGAGTTCGAGCGCGCGGTCCTGCTCAAAGCCCGCGAGATTCCAAAAGGCGAAGTGCGGACCTACGCCTGGATTGCCGCCCAGATTGGTCATCCCGCGGCGGTGCGGGCCGTGGGTTCCGCGCTGCGCAAAAATCCCGTGCCCGTGCTGATTCCGTGCCACCGCGTCGTGCGGAGCGACGGACACATCGGCGACTACGCGCTGGGCGGCAGCAGCAACAAGCGCGCGATCCTCGCCGCCGAAGGTGTGCAACCCGAGGCAGTGGTCCAACTCGCACACCAATGGCGTGCCCAGCGCCGCTAAGCCGACTCGCCCACCCATTGGTGTACGCCCGCGCGTTAGCCCAACTCGCGCACACAACGGCGTGCCCAGCACGTGAGCCAAACTCACGCACGCAACGGCGTGCCCAGCGCGTTAAGGTGGGATACAACGCAGACGCCGCATGCTCACGCACCGACTCCGCGCGCTTCGCTGGCTGGTGCTGCCCTTCGCCCTGATGGCGCTGGTGGGTCAGACCGCCTTTGCCGCTCGGACCCTCGACCCACGCATGGGCATCGCCGAGGGCTTTCGTGATCCGACGGAGATGGCCGCCATTCAGGCTGGTTGGGAACGCGTCGTCCTGCCCTGGGACGAGGTCCAGCCGGATGGCCCAGGTGACTTCAGCCACCTGGGTATCACCATCTCAGACACGCAGCTCCAGTCAGAGCTCAATCGAGGTGAACACGTGGTCGGCCTGTTCGAGTTCACCCCCGGCTGGGCGCAACTGAACCCCGACCTGGGCAAGCGCTCACCTCCCAAAAACCTGGATCTGCCGGTCGGCGATCCCAACAACTACTGGGCGCGGTTCGTCTCAGCGGCCGCCAGTCGCTACGCGGGCAAGATCGACGACTGGGTAATCTGGAACGAGCCCGAGTTTCACCCCGGCGACCCTGGCGCAGGCGGCAGCTACACGTGGCAAGGCAGCGACGAGCAATTCGCGCAGTTACTCAAAGTTGCGTATCTGGCGATTAAACAGGCGAATCCGAACGCCCACGTCTCGTTTCCTGCCACGTCGTACTGGGTGGATGCGATGAACAACCGCCCCCAATTCTATGACCGACTCCTGAGTATTCTTTCACAGGATCCGGACGCAGCCGCCAACAACTTTTACCACGACGTCGTCGCGCTCAATCTCTACCGCGCACCGGACGACATCTACCGCGTCTATTCGATCGTCAAAAACATCCAGAAACAGCACGGGATCGACAAACCCGTGTGGCTGACGGAAACCAACGCCATGCCGTCAGACGACGCGTCGGTAAGCTGTCCGCACGCCGACGCCGCCATTCAGACCACGATGAACGAACAGGCCGACTACGGCGTGCAGGCCTTCGCGATGGCGGCAGCAGCCGGCTATCAGCGCTTCGAGTTCTATCAAATGGTCGACCAGGACCCGTGCAGCGAGGCCGCGGTGTGGGGCATCACTCGCGACGACGGCTCGCGGCGACCGGTGAGCGACGCCTTGAAGACGGCAGTCCAGGCGTTTTCGGGCTACACGGCGGTCCACTTCGCGCCACTGGTCCGTGAGACGCAGGACTGGTCACCCTGGCCCGACGATCCGACCTCGTTCATGCCCAACTGGCAGGTCTATCAAGTGGCGTTCGATAAACCCGGCAACGAGCGGGTCACGGCGCTGTGGGACGGCGATGGCGCCGATCTGCGCGTGCGTATCCGCAAGAACGGCAGCAGCGCGGCACTGGTCGACCGCGACGGCCATCAGACGCCTGCCCAGCAGTCGCAGGGCTGGTGGGTGATCGACCTGGCGGGCGCGACGGCGCATTATCCACAGGACCCGTCGGGCTACCACTTCATTGGCGGCGAGCCGCTGCTGCTGGTGGAGGAAGGCGTCGACCCGAGCGCGCCCGTGACGGCGCCGGCGCTGGGCGACCCGGGCAGCGTCCCGCGCGAGTTTCGGCTGCTCGTCAACCCCCAGGACGGCCAGACGGTCGCCGTCGGGCAGCCGGCTGACTACTTCATCAACGTGCGCGGCGAGGAAGGTTTTGCCGACCCCGTCAGCTTCAGCATCGACCACTGGAGCACCCAGCGCTTTCCTCAGCCGCAGGATCCAGCTGCGCTGCCGCTGCAGGTGACCCTGCCGTCCGGCGTTCCGCCCGGCCAGACCGCGCAGGTGCACGTCGAAACGTCCGGCGCCGGGCCAGGCATCTACTTCCTCGACCTGGTCGCCAGTGCTGGCAGCCAGAGCAAGGACGTTCAGCTCGCGCTGGTTGTGAACTAGGATGGTTGCGTATGACGCAGCCGCCGAGCGACGCCACCTGTCGATCCGCGGTGAGTTCCTGCTCGATCCCGACGTCGTCTTTTTGAACCATGGGTCCTTCGGCGCCTGCCCGCGGCCGGTCTTCGAGACCTATCAGAACTGGCAACGCGAGCTGGAGCGCCAGCCAGTCGAGTTCCTGAGCCGCCGCCAAAAGGATCTACTCGACGACGCCAGGGCAGCCCTGGCCGACTACCTTCACGCCCAGACGGACGACCTGGTCTTCTTGCCCAACGTGACCACCGCCCTGAACGTCGTCGCGCGTTCTTTGCCGCTGCAAGCGGGCGACGAGATCCTGACGAGCAATC
>JAFAWJ010000425.1 GCA_019242065.1 Chloroflexota bacterium | reverse complement strand
ACGCCGGTGGCCGGGCGGGTGCTGGAGATGTGCTTTGCCGAGGGTGATGTGGCGCACCTGGGCGACGTGCTGGTGGTGATCGACACGGGCAACGGCGCGCAGGCCAGGGAAGCCGAGCCTGAGTATTTTGGGATCGTCGGGGCGCCGCCTGAGGCTCGTGCTCCCATGCTGGCAACGACGAACCGGGTGCGAGCGGCGCCGTTTGTGCGCCGGCTGGCGAGGGAACGGGGCATTGACCTCGAACGGGTGGCGGGCTCGGGGCCGCAGGGCCGCGTGCGTATTGCTGACCTGGACGCAGAAGCCTCGCCGCCGGTCGCGCGCGAGACGAGGACCACAGCGGATCGGCTGACGGGGTCGGTTATTCCTCTGCGAGGACTGAGAAGGTCGATCGCCGATCACATGGCCGAGGCCTGGCGGCACGCGCCACAGGTCACCTCCATGGAGATCCTCGACGTCACGGCCCTGGTCGAGGCGCGCGCCGCGCTGTTGCACTCACCGGCGGCGGCCAACGTCAAGCTGACCTATTTGCCGTTTTTCGTCAAAGCCTGCATCGAGGCCCTGCGCGCCGTGCCCGAGGCCAATGCCACGCTCGACGAGCAGCAGCAGGCCATCGTCCTTCACCCTGAGTTTCACATTGGCATCGCCACCGCGGTGCCGGGCGGGCTGGTGGTGCCCGTCGTGCGCAACGCGGACCGACTGTCCGTGCTCGAGCTGGCCGGCGAGGTCGACCGGTTGGTAACGGCGGCGCGAGAGCGGCGCGCCGCACCGTCTGATCTCAGCGGCAGCACCTTCACGATTACCAGCTTTGGGGGATTGCCCGGTGGCGCGCTGTTTGCCACGCCGATTCTGAATTACCCCGAGGTCGCGATTCTCGGGTTGGGCCGCATCGACCTGCAGCCGCGGGTGGTCGACGGCCAGGTGGTGGCGCGGCAGTGTATTGGCGCGTCGTTCACGTTCGACCACCGCGTGCTCGACGGCGAGGGTGCCGGCCGGTTCATGGCCACGCTGCGGCGGTTTGTCGAGCAGCCCCTCGAGCTGGTGCTGCAGCTGCGATGAGCGCTTCGGAGCTGGCGGTGGTCGGCGAGCTGGGCGTGATCGCCCTCGACCACACGGCGGTGGCGGTCCGCTCGATTCAGGCGGCGCTGCCGCTGTACCAGGACTTGCTGGGTGGGCAGCCGAATGGCTACGAGCGCATCGACCGGCGTGGATTCATGTGGTTCACCCTGCGGTATCCGAACGGGAGCCAGGTGGAGCTGCTCGAACCGGTGGGCGAGGGCGGCTTCCTGCACGCGTTCCTGGAGCGGTATGGCGAGCGGCCGCACCACATGACGTTTAGGGTGCGCGACCTGCGCGTGGCAGTGGAGCGGGCGAAGGCGGCCGGGTTACGCGTCGTGGACGAGGACTATGGGGATCCGCGGTGGCAGGAGGCGTTCATCTCGCCGCGCAGTGCGTTTGGGACGATTATTCAGCTGGCGCAGACGTCGCTGTCGTCGGAAGAGCGACACGCGCACTGGTCTGCCTCGCTTTTCAATTCGTAGATTTACACGGCGGCGGCGGAGCGGGAGACCAAGCGCGCGCCGTCGACCATCGCTTGCAATTTCGCCCAGGCGATCGTCGGCGAGACGTCTCGGGGGCCGACGGAGGTGCCGAAACCGCAGTCGGTGCTCGCCATCACGCGCGCTTCGCCCACGATGTCCACGAAGTGTTGCAGGCGCTCGGCGACCAGCTCGGGGTGCTCCACGTAGGTCGTGCACGAGTCGATCACGCCAGGGATCAGCACGACGTCAGAGGGCACGCCCACGGAGCGGAAGACTTTCCACTCGTGCGCGTGGCGTGGATTGGCGGCTTCGAAGGACAGGCCACCCACGTTGGCCGTGCACGCGATCTCGAGAATGGAGGCCAGCGGTACATCGTGAATGTGCGGGCCGGCGAAGTTGCCCCAGCACAGGTGCAGGCGCACCCGTTCGCGCGGCAGACCCTCGATGGCCTCGTTCAGCACGTTGACGTGCATGCGGGCGACGTCGAGGAAGCCCTGATCGGAGAGGTGGCCGAAGCGCATCTGGCGACTCATCGCCAGGTCGGGACAGTCGAGTTGCAGCACGAATCCGGCGTCGACGATCGCGCGGTACTCGTCGCGCATCGCCTGACCCACCGCTCGCAGGTACTCCTCTTCCGAGGCGTAATACGTGCTGGGCATGAAGGTGTCGATGACACCGGGCGAGGCTGCGCTCATGAACACGTCGGCGCGCGGCACACCCTCGAGCGCCGTGCGCAGGTTGTCGATATCGCGCCGCACCGCCGACGGATCGCGCAAGGTGACCGCGCCGTCGTTGGTGGGATAGTGGACGAGGGGTCGGAACGGCCTGACCCAGTCGGGGAACTCGGGATCGGCCATGTCGCGGCGCCGCTGCTCGCCCCCGAAGCCCGTGAGCCGCTCCTTGACGTAGCCCGAGTACGACACCTTGCTGTACTCACCATCGTTAAGGACGTCGATGCCGATGTCTGCCTGGCGTCTGACCACCTCGGCAGTGGCGCTTGCGATCCGCCCGCGCAGGACGTCCAGGTCGCGCAGTTCGCCGGCGTCGTACTGGAGCATCATCTCGGACAGGTCGCTCGGGCGCGGCAAGCTGCCGGTATGCGTGGTTAGTAATGTCATGTCTGCAGAAGCGCTCGCAGGCCAACCGCGACGCCCGCTCCGATGAGTAGCGCCAGGTAGAACAACAGCAGTGCTACCAGCGCCGGAAGCAGGCCAGGGGAAGTCCGCAACCTCAGCAAGAGCAGCCGCCGCTCGCGCTCGTCCCTCACACGTGAGATGATACGTCGCCAAGCGATCTGAACCGACCTTCAGCGCGAGCAGAGCCAAGCAGAGCGCCTGTGTTATGACCGGCCAGCGACCTGAGGATGCCACGCGTGCCGAGACCCGCTCGGCGCGGACGCTGTACGACCTCTCGACCGCGGTCGACCGCGACCCGAGCCACGATCCGGCCGACCTGGTCCGACTCGTCGCCGAGCACGCCAGCGCGTTGCTCGGCGGCGACGCCGTCGCCGTCTATCTGAGTGACCCGAGCGGCGACGAGCTCTTGCCGGTGTATACGGACGACCCGCGTCAGCCGCTGCCCGACCGCCCGCTGCGCGCCGGCGAGGGAGCCGCCGGTCAGGCCCTACTGCTGCGTCGAACCGTGGTCGTCGACGATTACGCACGCTTTGAGCAGGCGGTGACGTGGGGCGTCTCGCGCGGACTGAAGGCGATCGAGGCCGTGCCGCTGATGCTCGACGAGCGCCCGATTGGCGCGCTGGTCATCCGCTTCTACGGGCAGCGACCGGTCACCGGCGCCGAGGAAGCGCGCACGCTCGACCTGCTTGCCGCCCTGGCCGCGCCGGCGCTGGAGGCTGCGCGACTGTACGCCGGCTCGCGACTCGAACGCGAGCACGAGCGCGCCTTGCGCGAGATCAACTCGGCCCTCGCGGAGAATTTCGACGAGCACCACGTACTCGAGCTGGCGGTCAATCGCAGTGCCCAGCTGCTGCGAGCGCCGTATGCGCGGGTGTGGCTGATCGAGCCCACGCCGACGGGGGGCACCGAGCTGCGCTGCGCGGCGGCCGAAGGCTACGTCCACGCCGACACGTTCGTGCACCACCTGGCCAACGACAGCATCTCGGGCAGCGCCGCTCGCGAACAGATCGTCAATCTGAGCAACGCGCCGACTGACAACCACTGGTACTTCAACCGAGAGTTTGGCGACCGCACGGGTCTGGGGGCGTACCTCGGCGCCGGGCTGTGGCGGGCCGGCGAGTCGCTGGGGGTCATCGAGGTCATGCGTCAGGTGGGCTATCGGTTCAGCGAAGCCGAGGAGCAGCTCCTGGTCAGTCTGGCCAACGCGGTGGCCGTCGCGGTCAGCAGCGCGCGCACGCACGCGGCCGCCGAGCGTCTGGCGCGCGAAACCGAGCAGCGCGCGGAGCTCGTGGCCGAATCCGAGCGGGTGCTGCGCTCGGTGTACGAGGCCATCGGCTCGGGCGTGTTGATCATGGACCCGCGGGGCATCGTGGTCGCCGCCAATGCCGCCGCGGAAGAGATCCTCGGCATTCCCGTGAGCCGGCTGGTCGGCAAACCGCCCGGGCTCATCGATCTGCAGTTGCTCAATGACGGCTCCATGGCGTCGGTGTTGGAGCCGCCCACACCGCGAGTGGCGCGTAGTCGGACGGCCGAGCGCAAGCTGATCTTTAGCTTTGTGCATCCTGATCACCGGCGGCGGTGGCTACAGCTCGACGTGGTGCCGCTGTTCGACGCCGAGGGCGGTGTCTGGCGAGTCGTCTCGAGCTTCATCGACATCACCGAGCAGAAAGCGTCCGAGGTAGCGCTGCGCCGTCGCGACCAGATCCTGCAGGCGGTCGCGTTTGCCGCCGAAAACCTGTTGAGTAGCCCCGGATGGGAGCAGGGTATCGACGACGTGCTGCGTCAGCTAGGCGCCGCGACGGGTGTGAGCCGGGTGTACATCGTGCCCAACAACGCGCGCTCGGCGGATTTGCGCGAGGGCACACAGCACGAGTGGACCGCCGACGGCATTCAGCCCAGACCTGAGATTCCCGTGCGCGCGGCAGATCTCGTACGCGACGGCCTCGGTCGCTGGGAGCGGCACCTGCGCGAGGGCGGCATCATCCAGGGTGAGCTGCGCAGTTTCCCATCCGACGAGCAGCGCGTGCTCGCGGCCCAGGGCGTGTGCTCGCTGGTCCTGGTGCCCATCTTCGCGGGCTCGAGTTGGTGGGGCGTAATCGGCTTCGACGACTGTGCCGAAGAGCGCGACTGGCCGCCGAGCCTGGTGGAAGCGTTGAGGACGGCGGCTGGCACCCTGGGTGCCGCCATTCTTCGTCGGCGGGCCGACGCCGAACGCTTGCAGCTGGTGCGCGAGCAATCAGCGCGCGTCGAAGCCGAGGCCGCTCAGCGTCGACTCGCCTATCTTGCCGAGGCGAGCCAGATCCTCGCGCGCTCGCTCGACTTCGAACCCGGTCTCGAAGGTGTGGCGAATCTGCTGGTGCCCGGTCTGGTCGACGGCTGCGTGTTCGAGATGACCCAGCCCGACGGCGCGGTCCGCCGGGTGGCGTCGGCCGGCATGACGGCGCTCGACGGCGAGGCGAGCGCGCCGCCCATTGCCGCGGTGTTGCGCGGCAACCAGGCGTGGCTGTCCGAAAGGGCGCTGACCGTGCCGCTGGTGACGCACGCGGGAGTGACCGGTGCCCTGACGTGGTTGGCGTCCGACGCACGACCCGTGTTCCAGTCGCATGACCTGGATCTTGCCGAGCACGTGGCGCGGCGCTGCGCGCTGGCCATCGACAATTCGCGCCTGTATCGCGAAGCGCGCGCCGCGGTCAGCATCCGCGACGAGTTTCTGTCGGTTGCCGCCCACGAGCTCAAGACGCCCATGACCAGCTTGCGCGGCTATGCCCAGCTGCTCGGACGCGAGTTCGACCGGGGCGAGACGATCAATCCCGAGCGTGCGCGGCGCGCGGCCGAGACGATTCAGGTCCAATCCGACAAGCTGGCGCGCCTCGTCGCCCAGTTGCTGGACGTGTCCCGCCTCCAGTCAGGCAAGCTGGCGGTCGAGCGCGCTCCGGGGAACCTGGCGGAGCTCATCCAGGAGGTCGTGGAAGCCGCCCGTGGCCAGCTCAAACACCACCGCCTGGTGCTTGACGTGCCAACGGAGCTGTGGGTGTCCCTGGACCCGCTGCGCATCGAACAGGTGGTGACCAACCTGGTCGACAATGCCATCAAATACAGCCCCGAGGGGGGTGCCATCGAGGTTGAGCTCAGGTGTGTCGAACCGGGCGGCTGGGCTGAGCTCGTCGTGCGCGACCATGGCGTTGGCGTGCCGCCCGAGCACCGCGCGCATATCTTCGACCGGTTTTATCAGGCGCACACGAGCAACCCGCTGACGAGCATGGCGGGCATGGGCCTGGGCCTGTACATCAGCCGTCAGATCGTCGAGCTGCACGACGGCACGATCGCGGCCGAGTTCCCTGACGACGGTGGGACGCGTTTCGTCGTGCGTTTGGCTGTATGCGCGAAGCCGACTAGGGACGTCGTTTGCTAAAGCGATCTTGTTAACGCGCGGCTTTTACACTTGGTGAGCGCCGAATGACCGTTCGTGAGCTGCCTCTCGTCGACCTTGCCCGCCGGTGTCGAGAGGAAACGCTGCGCTTTCTGGGTGGCGGTGATCGCGACGACGCGTTCTGTTTCGAGATCTTTCACCGCGCGGTCGTCGATCGCGACGACGCGGCCTGGGAAGCGATCGTCGCGCAGTACCGCGGGATCGTGCTGGCCTACGTCAGCCAGCACTCCGCCGCGGCATTGCTGCGTGAAGCGGACGATTACTGGGTCAACCGCGCGTTTCAGCGCTTCTGGGCAGCGGTCGGGCCCGATCGCTTCGGCAATTTTCCGGATCTCCCGTCGCTGCTCAAGTACCTCAAGCTGTGCGTCCACAGCGTGCTGATGGACGAAATGCGCGCGCGACGCGGCACGTCGACCAGCTCACTCGACGACGTGCCCGAGAGCGTGCCGGCGCGGACCAACGCCGAAGGAGCGGTCGTCGGCGCGCTGTCCGGCGAGCAATTGTGGGACGCGATCATTCGCGAAGTGCAGGACGAGGCCGAACGCAAGGTGGTGTATCTGTCGTTTGCGCGCGATATGAAGCCGTCCGAAATCGCGGAGCGCCATCCCGACCTGTTTGGCAGCGTGGCTGACGTGTATCGAATCAAGCGGAATGTGATCGAACGCCTGCGGCGCAGCGCCGAGATTCGCTCTTTTCTGGTCGCGTGATGTTTTCCAACCCGGAGGTCCGCGAAATCCCTGCCGGTGGGCGTTTATTTTCGTGAGTATGCAGGCGTCAGGCAGTGATCAGATGAGCGACGACGCGCTCGAGCGCATGCTCCGCCAATCGCTGTATCGGTTCGACTGTCCCGACGCGCACACGTTGGGCGAGTACGAACTCGATCTTCTCGAGGCCAGCGAGCGTACGCGTATTGCGGCGCACGCGGTCGAGTGTGCCGAATGTACGGCCGAACTGGGCGTGCTGCGGTCGTTTCTGGCCGCGCCGACGCGCGTGCCCGAGCCGATCGGCCCGCGTGCGCGGCGCATGGTGGCCACGTTGTTCACGCCCCGGGCGGGGCTGGCGTACGGCGGTTTGCGGGGGTCAGGTGATGCGTCGACACGTTTGTACGAGGCGGGCAGCGTTACGGTGACGCTCGGACCGGGCTCCGCGCCCGGCTCGATTCTGGGGTTGGTGGTCGCGGGCGACGCGGAGACGGGGTTTGACAGTGGCGAGGTCCGCCTGTTGCACGCGGATGCAACGGTACTTCGCACACAGATGGACGATCTCGGGAATTTCGAGTTGGCCGACCTCGCCACGGGTACGTATGCGCTCGAAGTCGACGTACCCGACGGCGTAGTGGTAATCGAGGACCTCGCCGTCGACTGATCAGATCAAAGTGGTGTAGTGTCACAAAGACGTGCAGACTCGGAAAACAGAAACCGCCTGGCGGGGGAGGGAACCAGGCGGTTTCTGAACAGTACCG
>JAFAWJ010000349.1 GCA_019242065.1 Chloroflexota bacterium | reverse complement strand
CGCTTTCGCCGCGGCACAGGATCACTCCACATCGCGGCGCTCGCCCCACTCAGTTCTGAAGACAACATCGGCGTCACAGACTGGCGTTCGATGATCTTGCTGATCGCCCAGAAACCGGACGGACAGACTTGTTTGAGGTTACCGAGTTCATTCACCTCGTGGAAGCTGGCGCTGCATGTGCCTTCTTCGAGAGCGAGCTTCCAATTGTCGCACAGCTTGGCGGGCTCGGCCGGTGGCGGCAAATCGTAGACGAATTCAATGGGCAGAAACAGGTCCGGGTCGGATTGCACGATCTGGATACGTTTTACCTTGCGCGTGTGGAGCAGATCATGCGACTCATCGGCAAGCGTGGCATTCAGTTGGCCGCCTAGCAGTGCGAGGTTCCCCAGGAGTTCCACCGATTCGTCGGAATCGAGGTGTTGCACGGCTGGAGCTGAGGTGGCCATCTCCGTCAGCAGGTCGCGTATGCCCAGCGGCGCGTCGCCGAAGCCGCGCAGGGCAACGGTTTGGGGTGGTTCCGTGGTCACCACTCCAACCATTCGTCCGTCGGGGGCACTTGCGATCCGCAGCGTGCTGTCGAAGGACTCACGAACATGGAGCACTTCCAACTTCGGCGTCGGGACGGCGATGCGGAAGCCGATACGAGCTGACGCACGTTGCGGGTCCTCAGCAGCTATGCCAGTCAACTCTGCAGCCTGTATCGTTCGGCCTTTGTAGACGACGCTGATCAGAATTGTGACCTCGGCGCCGCGCTCCGGAGCTGAAAAAGGGAATCGGCGCTCCTGGGTGGGGCCCGTGCGCGGCAGGGCTACGGTCGCTACCTGCGTCTCATTGGTCGACGGAACGAAAAAGACGATCGTAAGCTCGTAGGTACGACGCGGCAACAGGTCGTCTATTGAAGGCCCTCCAGATGCGACAAGCCAACCTCGCTGCCGAGGCGCTATGGCGACTGCGATTTCGTGCGGTGCGTTTGCCCGAAACCCGCGCGTAAGTCGCACTGGCCTGGAGCCCGATGTGTCACGGACCTGGGTCTGCAACCATCGCGGCCCCGCGGCTTTCGCCTGTGGGCGGGCGCCGGTGGCGGGGCCTGCGCGTTGCCCTCCGTTCGAGACTGAAAAGATGATCTCAGGCTCGCCCGTCCGGCCTCCAAGGCCAGGCAACCGACCCACCGGCCGGCGAGCCAGCCCGCGGCGCCGCGTGCCACTCGCACGCGACCGACGCTCGGGACCGCTGGGCGCTCCCCGCTCATTGGCTGAAGCGTCCAGCCAGTCCCACACGAGGGCGTGCATCGGCGGGTCGTGCAGCACGAGTTTGACGATCTGATCGTCGGTACCTGGGCGAGCCAGGAGCTGGCGCAGTTGTCGGATAAGATCCTGGCGGACGCCAGGTTGCCGCCGCCGCAGAAGCGCCCGCACGGCGGCGACGACTTCCTCATTCGAGTACTTCGTCACGGTTGTCGGCGCCTTCGACGCTGGGATTTGAGTTGCTCGAACAGCTCCTCTCCCGCCGAACTGTCGGCACTCTCGGGCGTTTCGGCGTCTTCGCCGCGGGTTTCGCCGCTGCGCTCCGCGCGAATCCTGGCTACCACGACCTCGTCAGCCCTTGCGTTGAAAAACCCTGCGGGATCGGATTCGAACGCGCACCGAGCGCCGGCAAGCACGCCCCTGATTGATCCGGTAGGAGTGAGCCCCTGTTTGAGGGACAACTGTGTTGCATCGGCTTCTGCAATCTGTGTGTCACCGAACGAAATGACCTCGGGCAACGACGCTTTTCCAAATTGTGGGTACTTTACGCCGAGTAACGTATCGGCAATCGGCCCGATGTCATCTTCAAACTCCATCATCGCGTGTGATGGGAAGCGGTCCCTCCAGACCTCCTCCAGATCGCGGGCCTGTGCGGGGAATCCGAGTGCACGAAGGACGTGCACGTTGAACAAGATTCGCAGCGTTTCGGGCGGATGTGGTTCCCAGTGAGAATCCGACTGCACGGCGGTGACGATTCCCTCCGACGAAAGCGCCAGACAATCCATCAGACTGCTGACAAACGACGGGCCGCCGGCAAGAATTCCGTAGCAGTCAGCAAACAGCTCGCCGCGCCAGGCACGCCACCCGCGTGTGCGGTCGCCCACCACGCGGCGCTTTCGAAGGCACGCTTCGAGCGCGGCTTCGAGCGTCGTCGACAAATCGAAATCATCCTCGACGGCGTGTCCCACTTCGTGCCCGATGACCAGCGCGTCAGGCAGGTGCCGTATCTGAAACCAGGGAATGCCGATCACCGTGATTGGTAAGTCGTCGAGAACTTCGAGAAAATCCGCCGAAAGGATGTCATCGTCCCCAACCCATTCGGCCTCGAACGCTTCACCCCGGGAGACGGTGTACGGACTCCAGCCGCCGTTCAGGAACACCAATGGTGGCTCCTTTGCCGGTGCGCGAGTGGTTCGGGCTGACTCGGCAGCCGCAATCGCTGGCGAGTAGCAACTCCAGGCGAATTCGTCGGCGACGACCAGATAATCTTGAAAATGGCCGACATAGCGTTGAGCGAGCTTCGAGCGGAAGAAGTCCCAGATACGGTGAATGTCCAGGATCATGAGCTCCACATCTCTGCCTTCCTGGACCAGCTTGTTCGCGTCGTGCTCCAGTGTGGCAATCCACTCGGCGAGTTTCCGCGTCAGTACTCTCAAACGGCGACTGACACGCAGGACTTGCGAGTGGTGCTTTGGTAGTGGGCCATTTTTGGACGTCTGAGCGCACCAGTAGTTGAGCTCCTCTTCGATGCTGGACAATTTCCGCCGGAGCTCGACAATTTTGTGATCAGCAGTCCAGATCACGGCTGGACGACTCCCATCCACGGCGCACAGGTGAACAGCGCCGCCGATGCGAATGCGCACTCCTCAGGAAAGCCATAGCCCCGACCTGGCGCCCACTGGCCGAGTGCCCGGATCGCTCGCACGGCATCAGCCAGCGAGCGCCCACTCCGCAGTGTGCCAAGCATCGCCTGCAGTGCCGATGACGCCTGGTGCATCGCCAGGCCGATACCGACAACTGCCAGAGCGTTGCCAAACTGAAACAGGTCCGCGGCAAACAGGTTGCGTAGCAGCAGCATGCGTGCCGCCTCGGTTTCGGTTGAAGGCCGAGGAACGTCCAGGATAACGACAGGGCCCGCTGGGGACCGCGACGTAGATTCGAGGATGCGACTCAAGAAATTGGTAGTGAGCACCTCACCCGTATCAGAGGTCGACTGCGGAGACACTTCGCCAAATTCCAGCGCAAGCGTTCCGGTGGACGCGCTGATTCCCGCAGCGAGGTGGACAATGCTCGGT
Source organism: Chloroflexota bacterium (assembly GCA_019242065.1). The sequence goes on along the minus strand of JAFAWJ010000349.1, from coordinate 1,660 downwards.
TGGCCGAGCGACCGCGATTGCAACGCCTCCGCAAGTCTGGTTGGCGTTGGGTCCTCCACAACGTCCACCATGAACCCCCACGAACTGTACATGTAGTACAGATCGGATCCCTGCGCTTGCGTACCACGCGACCCGAGAAACTGACGCTGATAGCTCGGCTGAGCCACGATCGCATATGGCGGCTTGGAGGCCAGATCAACGATCCCGCTGCGCAATTTAGAAGTCGTCGCAGCGTCGACCGATCCAGTTGGGTCAAGAGCTCGAGCACGCTGAAATTCGGTGAGCGCCGCGCGTGACTCCGGTCCCATGACTCCATCGACACTAAGCTGTGAACCTGTCAGTGCATTCAGTATGACCTGGAGCAAACGGCTTTCACTCGATCGGCTGACGGCTTCGCCCGCTTCGCGGAACAAAGAGGACACCGCTGGCAGTGTCGCGATGAGGTCCGCACCCGGACTGCGCATGAGTTCCCATGGCACTGGCGCAAGCCGCCGGTGGTTTACTTGCAGACCGATATCGACAGAAGGGGGGAGATGTAGCCAATCCGGTCCGAGCAGTAATGAACCGAGCTCCACACCCAGTGTGCCCCAGTCGGTGACAAGTCTGGTGACGAGTGACGCGGATGCTTCCTCCGCCAATGCCTCGCCTGGTTTCCGATCGGACCAGAGCACGTCCGCGACTGTGCCTGAGTCGTTGACGGACCTTATCCGCAGCTGTCCACCACGATCAGGCGACACCGACGAGACAACGATGGACTCCTCCGCTACCAGGTCAAGAGCCAGTGCCAGGTGGGGTTGAGCACGGTAGCTGTCGGAATCGGGTCCAGCGCCAGCTTTCCACCCCAGGCTGGCTCTTACTTCCTGCGAGCGTCGACCTGCACTGAGGGCTGCCTCTCGATTTCCTGTCTGCCACTCCAGAGTCGCACGGGAATCGAGCACGTCCGCGTGTAAGCTGGTTGGCTTGCCGACGAATCGCGCCAGGACTCTATCAGTCTCGTCCAGCAGCGTGCGCCAGGCGGCCCGATCGTCAGGCGACCCGTGCTGGGCTTGTAGCAGAAGCAGCCGCGCCTCGCTGAAAGGAAACCTGGCCAGTGCCGCTCGCATCCGTTGCAAGCGGTCGGCGTCGAGCCGGCTTCTGGACAGGGCACCAGGTCGGCTAGCGGCGGCCAGCGCCTCCAAGAGCACAAACGCGTCCGCCGTTTCGTCGACCTCAATGATCAAGCGATTGAGCAGGGACTCGGCCATGCGGCTGTCGCCAAGCACACGCTCGAGTTCGGCGGCGCGCAGGAGTGTTGCGGCAGCGTCCCCGGTCGGCCGCTGGATGTTGGAGAGTGCCATCTCACGGGCGACAGAGCGGAGACCGGCGAACCGTTCCGACGCGGGATGTGAGGTCAGCCGCGGTGCCAGTACCAGGTCGGCGAGATAGCCCAATCGAGCAGCGACTGGTTGGATCCGTTCCAACTGGTCAGCGAGTCGTTCGAGCCACGTGTCGGCGGACGCTGGTCCAAACGCAAGCGCGCTGAGCGTCAGGGCTATCAGGGTGTCTGGGGATGAGTTCCGCGCCAATGCCGCGAGCCAGGTCGATTCGAACTGCTGCACCGCAGCAGGCGTTTCTCCTAGCCGAGCGAGATACTCCCCCTGGAGCAAACGCGTCCTCTGCC
>JAFAWJ010000331.1 GCA_019242065.1 Chloroflexota bacterium | reverse complement strand
ACGTCGCGTGAACAGCCGCGCGAGCGATGTTGAGCGACATGGCATTCTGGCGGCGAGTTGGTCGTCTAAAACGGCATCGGTGTGAGGGCGATGTCCGTCTCCTGTGCAACTCCAGCGGACCGGCGTTCCGCTTTCAGGTCCATACCTACCAGCGCGCGTCGTACACCGCTCACTACCGGCGTTTGGTGCCGCAGTTGGTCCAGGCCCTTGAGTTCCGCTCGAACAACGCCATCCACCGCCCGCTGATCGAAGCTCTCCGGTTGCTGAAGCGCTACGCCACCCTTAGCCAGCGCCTGTTCCCATACAAGAAAGGGTGCCATTGGAGGGCGTGGTGCCGCCGTCGATCGAGTAACTGGCGGTGCACAAAGATGCGAAGAACAGACAGCGCGTCGATCGCATCAATTACGAGATCTGTGTCCTGCGCGAGCTGCGAGAACGGCTCCGCTGCAAGGAGATCAACGCGTCCTCCTGCCGTCAGCCTACCCGACCCACTCCATTGCAAGAGAACCGTCCTGGGTGCGGACCTAGCTCAGCGCGCCCACAGCGGGCTGATCCTCGTTCGCAAAGCCGGACGGCTACCCGTGCCCACCCTTCGGGAGAGATTCATGGACTACACCGGCGCCGACAAAGGGCCTCGAAGTGCGCGCCGACCTGGCATTGAGGGGAGCGCGCGTCTTGCTGGTGGACGAATGGGTCGAGACCGGCGCCGAGATGGCGGCCGCGGCTCGCCTTGTCGAACGACCTGGCGGCGAGGTAGTGGGTCTCGCGACGATCCATGCCGGCGAGGTAGTGGGTCTCGCGACGATCCATGCCGATTGTAGCCTCGGGGTGCGCGAGCTGGCGCAGCGCTAGCCGCTGGTGGCCGTCGCGGGCGACCTGCGCCCGAGCGCGGAGAAAGCGGCCTGTGGTGCCGCTCTGGCCGCGCTGCCCTCTCCCGCGCCTCGCGCCTGAGCGAGCGGCACGGCCGTGTGCTCGGCGCGACGACCAGCGTTCCACGCTCGCGGCTCGCAGCTTGTTCAATGGGGCTGCGCCAGTCAGGGTAATCTACCTACGAGAGCGATGATGCCGCCGCGCGGATCCCAGCATGTGATGGGCATGGTGCTCGCCGGTGGTGAAGGCAAACGCCTGATGCCGCTGACGGTCGACCGAGCCAAGCCGGCCGTCCCGTTCGGGGGCACCTACCGGCTTATCGACTTCGCGCTATCCAACCTGGCCAACGCCGGCATCTTCAAGGTTGTCGTGTTGACCCAGTACAAGAGCCACAGCCTGGATCGTCACATTGCCCAAATGTGGCGCATGTCGACGCTGCTCGGCAATTACGTCGCCACCGTGCCGGCCCAGATGCGCGTCGGACCGCGGTGGTTCATTGGTTCCGCGGATGCCATCTACCAGAACCTGAACCTCATCTACGACGAGCGCCCCACCCATATCTGCGTCCTCGGCGCTGACCACATCTACCGCATGGATATGCGCCAGATGGTGGACCACCACGTCCAGTCCGGCGCGTCTCTGACGTTGGCCGGCATCCGTGTACCCATCGAACAGGCGTCCGCGTTCGGCATCATCGAGTCCGATACTCACGGGCGAGTCGTTGCATTCCGCGAGATGCCGCAAACGCCGCGGCCGCTGCCCGACGCACCTGACCAGGCGTATGCGTCGATGGGTGTCTACGTCTTCGACACCAATGCGTTAGTGGACGTGGTCACCGCTGACTCAGAGCGCGTGGACTCGGTACACGACGTTGGGGGCAGCATTGTGCCGGCACTCGTCGAGCGTGGCGAGGCCAGCGTCTACGACTTCGATACGAATGAGGTGCCCGGAGCAACCGACCGTGATCGCGGCTACTGGCGCGACGTGGGTGATCTCGACGTCTACTACGAGGCCAACATGGACCTCGTCGCGCCGTACCCGATCTTCAACCTGTACAACCCGAGCTGGCCCATCTATACGTATGTGCGCCCCCAACCACCGGCCAAGTTCGTCTTTGACGAAGACGGCCGACGCGGCATGGCCGTCGATTCGCTGATCAGCGCCGGCGTCATCGTCTCAGGTGCAACCGTGCGGCGCTCGATTCTGTCGCCAGGCGTGTTCGTCCATACCGCCGCCACCGTTGAAGGCTCCGTCCTGATGGACGATGTCGAGGTTGGTCGGAGCGCCGTCATTCGCAACACCATCATCGACAAGAACGTGCACGTGCCGAACGGGACGTTTATCGGCGTTGATCCGGAACATGACCGCGCCCGCTTCCACGTGTCTCCCCGTGGCGTGGTTGCACTTCCCAAGGGACACGAACTCCGAGGCTAGCTGCACCAGAATACCCGTGCGACCTCGAGGACAAATGCTTGAACCTCCACGGCGCCCGCCATTCCGCGTGACGGGCTGCCGATAGGCCTGAGACAACGTTTGTGTGAGCAGGAGCAGCTAGACCCTGCTGAACGATCAATCGCCGCCGCAGCGCTTGTTCGATCGGCCGCAACCGCCTCGGCGGGGTGTCGACGCTGCGGACGAGGGCCGGCCCATAGGTCGGGCAGTGCCCCAGCCGCAGGTAAGCGACGATGTCGCGCACCTCGGGCCGCTCCAGCAGCGCGCTGTCAGCGCGCACGTGATGGGGATCCTTGCGGCTCGCAGCGCCAGCGCCAGCGGTTCCGTCTGCGCGTTGGTCCGCACCAGCACCGCCAGCGAGCAGACGGGCCAGACCAGCGGCGGCAACTATTGTCCCGAGCACCTGTTCGCCGTCGCCCCATTCTTCCTGGGCGTGCCGCATGCACAACCCAGCCGAGGCCATGTACAACCCAGCCGAGGCCATCATGCCAGCTCTGTTGAAAAACCGGAAGAGGCTTGGCGGTCCAAGGCTGGCCTCATTAGCAGGCCGGTGAACTAGCGTGGTTTTTGGT
>JAFAWJ010000235.1 GCA_019242065.1 Chloroflexota bacterium | reverse complement strand
GCCGATCCCGAAACCTACCTGATCTCGCGCGAGCAGTGGCCAGCCAAGCGGGCCGATGCCTGCCGATTGCTCGCGGCGCCCGAGCAGGGCGCCGAGCGCCTGCATCAGCGCCAGGTCGAGCTGGAAGCCATCCTGACCCGCCTCGATCGCGGCTTTCCCCAGAACGAGTACGTGCGTCTGGTCGGCGACGACCTGACCGTCAGCCCGGTGCGTGGCGAGGACCCGCCGGAGAGCGCCGAGCAGCTGCGCGACCGCGTCGTCGAGCGGCTGCCCAGGGTCGATCTGCCCGACTTGCTGATCGAAGTGGATCGCTGGACCAGCTTCAGTCGGTCGTTCCAGCACGCGGGCGGCGCCGAGCCACGGACCAAAGACCTGCTCGCCCACCTGCACGCGGCGATCTTCGCGCAGGCGTGCAACTTCGGCCTGGAGCAGATGGCCGAGTTGGCCAACCTCTCGTACCGCAAGCTCGCGTGGTGCGCCACCTGGTATCTGCGCGGGGAGACGCTCAAAGCCGCCATTGCTCAGCTGGTCAACTTCCAGCATCGCCAGCCACTTGCTGCAGCTTGGGGCACCGGCACGCTCTCGTCGTCGGACGGGCAGCGATTTCCGGTCACGGTAAAGGCGCGCAACGCCACCGCTCTGCCGCGGTACTTCGGTTATGGACGCGGCCTCACGCATTACACGTGGACCTCGGACCAGCACGCGCTGTACGGCGGCAAACCGATCCCCACCACCGCTCGCGACGCTACTTACGTCCTGGATGAGATCCTGGACAACGAAACCGAACTTCCCATCGAGCAACACACGACCGACACCGCCGGTTACACCGAATTGCTATTCAGCCTCTTTGACCTGGCCGGGCTCCAGTTCTCACCACGCATTCGTGATATGGCCGACCAGCGGCTGTTTCGTCTGGATCGCTCGATTCGCTATCAGCACATCGAGCCGTTATTCTCTGGCACGCTGAATCGTGACCTCGTCCTGGCGCGCTGGGACGATCTGCTGCGGGTGGCCAGCTCCGTGAAAATGGGCTGGGTCACCGCGTCGCTCCTGATCGGCAAGCTTCAGAGCTATCGCCGCCAGAACGCCCTGATGCGAGCGCTACAGGAGTACGGGCGCCTGATCAAGACGATCCACATCGTCCGTTGCCTGGACAATCCTGAATATCGGAGAGCCATCGGACGCCAACGGAACAAGGGCGAGCAGCTTCACAATCTCCGGCGCTTCTTGTTCTTTGCTAATGAGGGCGAGATCCGTCGCTCCCAATTCGAAGACTAGACGACGCAGATACTCTGCCTGAACCTCGCAGCCAACGCGATCATCATCTGGAACGCGGTGTACATGACCGAAGCGCTCGAGGACACCAGGGCTGACGGCATTGCCGTCGACGATGATGACCTTACGCACATCCCGCCGACGCTCTGGTCTCACGTCAATGTGTACGGTAAGTACGAGTTCGACCTCGAGGCTGGCAGCCGGCGAAGTGGATTGCGACCGCTCCGCCAAGCACCAGCGGCTTCGGCCTAGCTCTGGTCGCATCGGGCCTGCGCTCCTTCGCGTCGTTTTTTGTTCCGCTGCTATCGGGACCTCCGGTCGTACCTGGCGGTGGTCGAGACCTGGTATGGCCGGCGAGCTGCTGCACGGTGCTCAGATTGACGCCGCGATCGAGCAGGTCCGACACGAACGAACGTCGCAAATCATGAGGGCTGAACTTCGCAAACCTTGCCATCCTGAGCGCGGCGCTGCGTCAGGTACAGCACACTCGGGCGCTCAGGCGCCGCGGTGGTCCGATGCGGCCCGAGCGGTGGACCGGCCAGAACAGCGGGCCTGGCTCCGTGCCGCGGAGCTGGATCCACTCGTCGAGCGCGGCGCGCCCGCCAGCTCCCACGTGGGCCAGCCGCTCCTTGTTGCCCTTGCCCAGCACCTTCAGCGTGCCGCACTGGCTATCGTAGTCGGCCAGATCGAGGGCCACGGCCTCAGCGCGGCGGAGACCCGCGCCGTACAGAACTGCCAGCAGGGCGGCGTCGCGTGCGGCGCCGGCTGGTGGCCGATTGACGGCGCAGACCTGGAAGAGTCGGTCGAGCTCGCCGAGAGTCGGGCGGTGGCGGGTCAATCTGGTGGTGCAGTTGGGCGCGATCGAGGCTGGTCATTGGAGAACTAGTAC